>DASXMU010000104.1:0-3919 GCA_036495485.1 Streptosporangiaceae bacterium | reverse complement strand
TCACCGCGTAAGAGTAGAACTCTGCCTCGAGGTACTCGAGGTTCAGCGCGAAGTTGAGGATCGTGCTGTCGGAGATCGCGTTCGCGTTGCCGGCCTGCGCTGCGAGCGCCGGGGTGGCCATCCACCTGAGCAGGCCTGCGCCTACCAGCCCCAGGCCCGCCGCGCTCGCGTTCTTCAGGAACCGCGTCCGATCGGCCGTGCTCTCCGCGCTGCGGCTGATCAGGTCATTCACGTATTTCTTCCCGAACATCCTCATTTCCTCCTATCTGACTGCTGTGACCTTTCCCAAGGAACAAGAAGCTTTGGCCGGTTCCTTGGAGCATCCGGGGGCCTCCGCAGGAAAACCGGGACGCCCGGTGCCTGCCGCCGTCGCCCGGCCTGTGCCGAGCCGCAGCAGGCATCGACTAGCTGCGATGGCGATGGCATGGCCGTTCATGCGACGCCAGGCCGGGTGCGCGCCTGAATCTGAGCGCTGTCCCCCGCGACGACCGCCTCTTCCGGGTAGCGTCACGCGAGGCTCAGGCTGCCCGGAAGTAAGGGAATTCGGCACTAATCCGGGCTGGGTCGGGAGCGACGCCGTCGCCGAGGGCTGAGTTGGTCGCTAACGATAGCACAACGTCCATGACGTCATCGTCCAGGCCCCGCCCGTTGAAGCCCGCATAGTCAAAGGAGGCTGGGGTACCGAGCTGGTAGGCCAAGGTCATCACGCCGAGCTTGTCGACGGCCCGCTGGGCGTAGGCCGCGGGGTCGGCGGCTGAGCCCGCCAGCCTGGTGGTCTCGCGTATTACCGCGGCGATATGAGTGGTGAACCGGCCGTTGTCCCCGGACGGCACAGACCGGTTGTAATCCTCGCGCATCTCTGGCTCCCTGATCAACAGGTGCGCGATGAGGGGGAGCCCCCAGCGGGCCACCTGCACGTCCGGGGCGTGCCCGTTCTTCAGCGTCCACGCCAACCCGGTCGGCGGCCTGTTCATCGGCCTGGCCGGCGTGTACGCGACCGAGTTCTTCGCCAGCATGTCGCCCGACCAGCCCAGGATCGTCCGTTTGGGGGAGCGTGCCTTGGGCATCTTCCGTATCGGTACTGGACTGTGGCCCATGTACTTCACATTCGCGGCCGCGCTTAACTTCATCCTCAACTACAACCTGCCGCTGTAGCGAGGAACACATGGGTGTACGTACTTTCATCGAGGGATGGCCCGTCTACCGGCAACTCGCAAGCGCCGACAGGCTTGGCCTGGGCAAAGCTGTCAGGAGCCCGCACACCGACCGGATCGAGCCGCGCATTGCGACAGCGGACCGGGTCGTCAAGTCGGTGTGCCCGTACTGCGCGGTCGGCTGCGGGCAGAACGTCTACGTTAAGGACGAGAAGGTCATCCAGATCGAGGGCGATCCCGACTCGCCCGTAAGCAGGGGCCGCCTGTGCCCGAAGGGGTCGGCGAGCCTCCAGCTCACCACGGGGGACGCGCGGGAGTACCGGGTCAAGTACCGCCGTCCGTTCGGGCATGACTGGGAAGATCTTGACCTGTATAAGGCGATGGACATGATCGCCGACCGGGTGATCGAATCGCGGCGCAAGGGCTGGCAGCAGGAGGTCGACGGCAAGCAGACGCGGCGCACGCTCGGGTTCGCCAGTCTCGGCGGCGCGACGCTCGACAATGAAGAGAACTACCTGATAAAGAAGCTGTTCACCGCGCTAGGCGCGGTGCAGATCGAGAATCAGGCGCGGATTTGACACTCCGCTACCGTCCCCGGTCTGGGGACTAGCTTCGGGCGCGGCGGCGCCACCAACTTCCAGCAGGATCTGGCCAACTCCGACTGCATCCTCATCGAGGGCTCGAACATGGCGGAAGCTCATCCCGTGGGCTTCCAATGGGTGATGGAGGCGAAGAAGCGCGGTGCCACGGTCATCCACGTGGACCCGAGGTTCACCCGCACCAGTGCGCTGGCGGACCTGCACGTGCCGATCAGGGCCGGGGCGGACATCGCGTTCGTCGGCGGGATCATCAACTACGTCCTGACCAACGAGAAGTACTTCCGCGACTACGTGCTGGCTTACACCAACGCGGCCACGATCGTGACCGAGGACTTCGCGGACACCGAGGACCTGGACGGGGTGTTCTCCGGCCTGGACCGCGAGCACCGGCTCTACGACATGGAAACCTGGCGGTACGAGGGCGAGAACGTACGGCCCGCCGTTGGCGAGCGCAGCCCGGCCTCGACGCGCGCTCCGCTGACCCGTCATGAATTGCGGCAGGTACGTCGGGCGGGCCGGGGCGAGCGGCACGGCTCCAGCGGTGCCGTCTGCGCCACCGACCCCGAACGCGACGAGACCCTGCAGCACCCGCGCAGCGTGTTCCAGGTGCTCAAGCGTCACTTCTCCCGGTATACCCCGGAAATGGTCGCCGAGATCACCGGGGTGCCGCCCGAGAAGTTCCTGCGGGTCTGCGAACTGGTCACCGCGAACTCCGGGCGGGATCGCACCACGGCGTTCGTGTACAGCCTGGGCTGGACACAGCATACGGTCGGAGTGCAGTACATCCGTACCGCGGCGATCCTGCAGTTGCTGCTCGGCAACATGGGCAGGCCGGGCGGCGGTATCATGGCGCTGCGCGGTCACGCGTCCATCCAGGGCTCGACGGACATTCCGACGCTGTTCGACCTGCTGCCCGGGTACCTGGTGATGCCGCACGCGTACGGGAACGAGACGCTCGACGAGTACGTCGCGGCGGAGACACTGCCCACGGGGTTCTGGTCATACACCCGGCAGTACCTGGTCAGCCTGCTGAAGGCATGGTGGGGCGACGCGGCGACGGCGGACAACGACTTCTGCTACGACTACGTGCCGCGGCTGACCGGCAGCCATAGCACCTACGAGACTGTGCTGGAGCAGCTTAACGGCGTGTGCACCGGCTACTTCGTATTCGGCCAGAACCCGGCGGTCGGCTCGGCCAACGCCCGCATGCAGCGGATGGGGATGGCGAACCTGGACTGGCTGGTCGTCCGTGACTTCTCGATGATCGAGTCTGCCACCTGGTGGAAGGACGGCCCGGAGATCGAGACCGGCGAGATGCGCACGGCCGACATCAAGACCGAGGTCTTCTTCCTGCCCGCGGCCGCGCACACCGAGAAGGACGGCAGCTTCACCAACACCCAGCGGATGCTGCAGTGGCACCACACCGCTGTCGAGCCGGCCGGCGACGCGCGCAGCGACCTGTGGTTCACCTATCACCTGGGCCGTCGCATCAGGGAAAAGCTCGCACGGTCCACCGATGAGATGGACCGTCCGGTGCGGGACCTGACCTGGGATTACCCTGTCAGCGGCAACCTGGACGAGCCGGACGCCGCGGCGGTGCTGGCTGAGGTCAACGGGCAGGCTTCCGACGGCAGTCCGCTGAGCTCTTATACCCAACTGAACGATGACGGCTCCACACTCTGCGGGTGCTGGATCTACTGCGGAGTGAATGCCGACGGGGTGAACCAGGCGGCGCGCCGTAAGCCCGGCACCGCGCAGAATTGGGTCGCGAACGAGTGGGGCTGGGCCTGGCCGGCGAACCGGCGGGTGCTGTACAACCGGGCTTCGGCGGACCCGTCCGGAGCGCCCTGGAGCGAGCGCAAGGCGCTGGTCTGGTGGGACGAATCGCAGGGGCAGTGGACCGGACACGACATCGCGGACTTTATCGCTGACCGGCCGCCGTCCTACCGGCCGCCCGAGGGCGCGACCGGCGTGGCGTCGATCTCCGGCACCGAGCCGTTCATCATGCAGGCGGACGGCAAGGGGTGGCTGTTCGCGCCGGCCGGTCTGGTCGACGGGCCGATGCCGACGCACTACGAGCCGCAGGAATCCCCGATCGCCAACCCGATGTATATGCAGCAGCACAACCCGGTCAGGGAGATCATCGAGCACCCGCAAAACCGGTAC
>DASXMU010000103.1:0-1644 GCA_036495485.1 Streptosporangiaceae bacterium | reverse complement strand
TGGCCAGCACCCAATCCCCGCCGCTGTCCGCGATCGTGCAGCAGATGCTCCAGGAGAGCAACAACGTGATCGCGGAGAACCTGGCCCGCCAGGTCGCCATCAAAAACCACCAGCCCGCCTCGTACAGCGGCGCGGTCACCGCGGTGACCGACGAGCTGAAGCACCTCGGCGTCAGCCCCGGCGACCTGCACCTGGTCGACGGCAGCGGCCTGTCCCCGCAGGACAAGATCGCGCCCGCTGCCCTGGTCAAGACGCTCCAGCTGGCGACCGCCAACCCCAGGATCCGCCCCCTCCTGGCCGGCCTGCCGGTGGCGGGCTTCTCCGGCACGCTGTCGGCCGGGCAGAGCGTATTCGCCGGCATCGGCGGCGCGGCGCTGGGCGCGGTCCGGGCCAAGACCGGCAACCTGGACACGGTGACCACCCTGGCCGGGCTGGCCACCGACAAGACCGGGAAGACACTGATCTTCGCCTTCATGGCCGACAAGATCCCGGCCGCGGCGATGCTCAGCACGGCCGCGAAGGCCATCAACGACGCGGCCGCCGCGCTGGCCAACTGCGGCTGCCGGTTACGGGCGCTGGCAGCAGCACGTACGGTTGGACTGTGAGCAGCACGCAGATGATTGACTGGGACATCGCAATCTCCACCGGAACCCGGTGGGCCAGGCCCGGGCCGCAGGTGAGCCTGGCCGAGGCGAGGCGGACGGTCTCAGAGCTACGTGACCTGGCCGGCGCCGTTCAGCAGCCGGTATACGAGGTCACCGGAATGTCAGCCGGCAGCGACGGATCCCTGGGCCGGGTCGCGGTGGTGGACCGGCCGGGGTGGATCCGGGCCAACGTGGACGGGTTCCGCGTCGTGCTCGAGCCCCTGGTGGAACAGCTCCGCGAGCGCGCGCCCGGTGGCGCGGCCGCGGGCAAGGCCGGCGGGGTGATGACCGCGGTGGGGTCCCGGGTCACCGGCATCCAGGCCGGCCTGATCCTGGCCTACCTGTCCTCCCGGGTGCTCGGCCAGTACGAGCTGTTCCTGCCGCCGGAGACCTCCCCGGTCGACGGCGAGCAGCCGGGCCGGCTCACCCTGGTGGCGCCGAACATCGTCATGGTCGAACGCGAGCTCGGCGTCGACACGCACGACTTCCGCCGCTGGGTGTGCCTGCACGAGGAGACCCACCGGCTGCAGTTCACCGCGGTGCCCTGGCTGCGCGACTACGTACAGAGCCAGATGACCGAGTTCCTGCTCGCCTCCGAGCTCGACCCGGCGGCGATCCTGCAGCGGATCAGGTCGGCGGCCGACGCGATGGCGGGCGCCGTACGCGGCGGCGACGGCGGCAGCCTGATCGACGCGGTGGCCACCCCGAAGCAGAAGGAGATCATGGACCGGCTGACGTCGGTCATGACGCTGGTCGAGGGGCACGGCGACTACGTGATGGACGCGGTCGGGCCGCAGGTCGTGCCGTCGGTCGAGCAGATCAGGGAGCGGTTCAACTCACGGCGCGGGTCCAGCGGCCGGGTCGAGCAGACCATCCGCCGCATCCTCGGCATCGACCTCAAGATGAAGCAGTACGCCGAGGGCTCCCGCTTCGTCAAGGCGGTCGTGGACGAGGTCGGCATGGCCGACTTCAACAAGGTCTGGACGTCCCCGGAAACGCT
>DASXMU010000102.1:0-15124 GCA_036495485.1 Streptosporangiaceae bacterium | reverse complement strand
CTAGCCCAGTCCGACAGCACCTGCCGCCGCTCCGCCTCGGTCAGCAGGTCGACGTCGCCCACCGGGCGCGACGGGTCGGCCGCCAGGGTGGTGAGGTAGCGGGTGAAACGGTCGCAGTGCGCGGCCGTCTCGGCCTCGCCGTACAGGGCGGCGCTGGCATCGGTCTCGACGGCGAGCCCGCCACCGGCCAGGTCCGAGATCGTGAACTCGCAGTCGGCGACCTGGCCACGGGACAGCAGGTGGCCGGTGACCCGGCAGCCGGCCAGGGCCAGCTCCCCGCTGAACGACACGATGTTGACGACCGGGCCGAACACCGCCTCGGTGCGGTGACGCAGGCCGAGGTCCGCGCGGAGGTTCTCGCCCGGATACCGCTGGTGCTCCAGCGCGTCCCAGATCTCTTCCCCGGCGGCGGCGATCAGCTCACCGAACGCCGGCCCGGCGGCCACCGGCAGCCGCAGCGGGACCACGTTCACCGTCATCCCGGGCACCCTGGTGGTCTCAGGCGACACCCGGCCGGCCACCACCAGGCCGAGCACGATGTCGTCCAGCCCGGTCAGCCGGTGGCAGTAGGCCACGACCGCGGCGGCGACCAGGGCCGCCCGCCAGGCGCCCGCGCTCTCCGCGGACCGGCTGAGCTGCCCGGCCTGGGCGGCGTCCAGGGCCGACGCGGTCCGCCACACCTGCCCGGCTGGCCCGGTGCCCTGGTGGCCGAGCCGGACGGTTGGCGGCGGCGCGGCGCACCGGTCGCGCCAGTACTCGCGGTCCTCCTCGAACTCAGTGGAGGCCAAGTACTGCGCGTCCTCGTCCAGCAGCACGGCCAGCGACGGCAGCGCGGACAGCGACGGCAACTTCCCCGGCTCCCCCGGCGCGCCCGCCGTCAGGCCCGCATAATGCTCGGCGATCCGCTGCCGTACCAGGCGGAACCCGGTGTGGTCCAGGGCTATGTGATGGCACCGCTGATACCAGAAATGCCGGTCCGCCGACAGCCGGAGCAATGCCATTGAATAAAGGCCGCCGCCACGAAGATCCACCGGCCGGGTGAGGTCGCCTTGCATCCAACCGCGTGCGTCCAGCTCGGGGTTTGAAGATCCGCTGCAGTCGGCGAATTCCAATTCGCTGGGCACGCCGTTTTCCAGGACTTGCCAGGCACCGGAATCGGTGTCGCTGTCGGTGAACCGGGTCCGCAGCGCGTCGGTCTCCGCGACCGTCAGGTGGCAGGCGCGCCGCAGCGCGGCCACGTCCACCGGGCCGATCACGTCGTAGTACTCGGCGATGTTGAACGCGGATTGGCTGGGGTCGAGCTGGTGCCCGAGCCAGACGCCACGCTGCGCGGCCGACAGTGGCCAGCGCCGAGCCTGGGCGGGGTCGCTCATCGCCCCGTCAAGCCCCGCGACTTTCATACAACACTGTCCGCCGCCACCATCGTTGGTAGCTAAACGGTTGGCTGGCGTCATTGTCAAGGAACATTGAGGCCGGCCACACAACATGCGCCACCCGGCCGACGAGCGAGCCTGGCGCGGGGCCAGATGTGCTGGTTGTGGAACGTCGACCGAAGAGTGTGGGCTTTGCCACAGCCACGACATTCCGGTTGGCCGCCACATCTCAGTCGTCCGGTGCCAGCTCGGTTATCCATTCGAGCTGCTCGCAGCGCTCGGGCAGCGACGGCGACACCGGGGCGACGATCAGCGTGCTGGCCCCGGCGTCCCGGTAGGCGGCGAGCCGCGCGCGTACTCGCTCCGGCGGCCCGGCCACGGTCATCGTGTCCACCAGCTGGTCCGGGACGGCGGCTGCCGCCTCGTCCAGGCAGCCCAGCAGGTAGGCCTCCTGGACAGCGGTTGCCGCGGCGCCGAAGCCCAGCCTGCCGGCCAGGCGGTAGTAGAAGTTCGCCCCGCGGGTGCCCATGCCGCCCAGGTAGAGGGCCAGCAGCGGGCGCATCGTGTCGCGGGCCAGCTCCAGGTCCTCCTCGACGACGGCGAATGTCATGGCGGCGACGTCGAACCCGGCCAGGGATCGTCCGGCCCGCTCCGCGCCGGCGGACAAGCGGGCGCGGCTGGCCGCCACGAACTCCGGTGGGCAGTGCACCGGCAGCCAGCCGTCGGCCACCTCGCCGGCCAGCTCGATCGACTTGGGCCCGAGCCCGGCCAGGTAAACCGGGACGGTGAGCTGGGCCGGGACGTGCATCGGCATCGGCGCGACGTCGGATCCGGCCACCGGCAGGGTGATCGTCTGGCCGGCGTACTGGACCGGCTGCCCGGCCAGGGCCATCCGCAGCACGGCGACGTAGTCGCGGGTCCTGGTGAGCGGCCGGTCGTAGGTCTGGCCGTGCCAGCCCTCCACCACCTTGGGGCCGGACGGCCCGAGGCCCAGCTTGAACCGGCCGCCGGAGATCTGGGCGAGGGTGGCGGCGGTCATGGCCGCGGTGACCGGGCTGCGGGAGGAGAGTTGCATGACGGCGGTGCCAAGCCCGATCCTGGCGGTCTGCCCGGCGATCCAGGCCAGCAGGGAAACCGGGTCGGTGCCGAACCCCTCGGCCGACCAGACCGACTCGTAGCCCTGCCGCTCGGCGTGTTTGGCCAGCTCGACGTAGGCGGCCGGCTCGGAGCCGACCCCGCCAAGCGAACCAAGAGTGCAGCCCAGCCGCATGTCACGCCTCCGGGCCGCAGGCTACCAGCGCCATTCCTGCTGGCTTCTGGGGCCCGCTAGCTTTGGGGCACCGACCAGGACAGCCCGTCTTGTGACGCGATCAGGCCGCCATCGAACAGCGGGATCTCCTCCTCGGCGTCCAGGCCGAACAGGGCCTGCGCCTGGACCTGGCTGCCCTCCTGCATGACCTGGCTGACCACCGGCGCCTTGAGGATCGGCAGCATGGTCTGCTCACCGCCGGCCACCACCTGGTCCACGGCGCTGGCGAAGTCGCCCGAGCTGGACTTGAACCGTGTGATGACCTCCTCGGCGCTGGTCAGCGCCGACTCCCCGGATGTCATGCCGCCGACCAGCTCGACGAATGACTCCAGTTCGGGCAGCTTGTTCGCGGTGACCTTCTTGGCCGTCCAGAAGTATGACTGCTCGCTGACGTGCATGTCGTAGAAGGACATCAGGAACTCGTAGAACAGGCTGAACTCGCGCCGGTACCTGGTCTCGAACTCGCCGAACGCGGCCGGCTCGGCGACCGCGCCGGCCAGCACGCTGTTGATGGAGCGGGCGGCCAGCAGGGCGCTGTAGGTGGCCAGGTGCACGCCGGACGAGAACACCGGATCCACGAAGCAGGCGGCGTCCCCGACCAGGACGAGGCCCGGGCGCCAGAACTTGGTGGTGTGGTAGGAGTAGTCCTTCCGCACCCGGAGCTGCCCGTACGTCCCGGACGTGACCCGCCGCGCCCCGGACAGGTAGTCGGCGATCATCGGGCATTCCGCGATGAGGTTCATCAGGGCCTGCTCCGGGTCGCCCTGGATCTTGCCGGCCATCTCCTGCCGGACGACGGCCCCGACGCTGGTCAGCGTCGGGCTCAGCGGGATGTACCAGAACCAGCCGCTGTCGAAGGCGACCGACAGGATGTTGCCGGAATTGGGCTCGGCCAGGCGCCTGCCGTTCTCGAAGTACCCGAACAGCGCCAGGCTGCGGAAGAACTCGGAATACTTCCGCTCGCCGACGTTGCGGTAGAGGCGGCTGCTGTTCCCGGAGGCGTCCACGACGTATTTCGCCGACACCTCGTGCTGCGCCCCGTCGCCGTCGGTATAGGTGACCCCGGTCACCCGGTCACCCGTGGTGAGAATGCCTGTGGCCGGGCAGTTCTCCCTGACCTCGACGCCAAGGCGGCGGGCGTTGTCGAGCATGAGCTGGTCGAACTTCATCCGTTCGACCTGGTAGGCGAAGGAGGTCTGGCCGGCCATCCGCGGCGTGACCGAGAACGCGAAGGTCCACGGATCGGCGTTCGCTCCCCAGCGGAACGTCCCGCCGCGCTTCTTGGTGAACCCGGCCTGCTGCACAGCGTCCCAGGCGCCGGTCAGGCGGCAGATTCCGTGCACCGTCGACGGGAGCAGCGATTCCCCGATCTGATAGCGCGGGAACGTCTCCCGTTCGAGAATCAGCGTCCGGTGGCCCTGCATGGTGACCAGAGCGGCCGCGGTCGAACCACCGGGACCGCCACCGACGACGACTACATCGAATTCTTCCACGTTGCCATTCTGTGCCAGGGCACAGTCTCAATCCAGGGTGATACGACGGTAGAGGCCAGGGCGGCGGTCGGTGTGGATGTTGCTGTACCGGCTGACGGTCTTGGTCAGGGCGTCGGCCAGGCGGCACTCGGCCGCGATGGTGATGGGGCCGGCGGCGGTTGGCGCGGCGGCGAGCGGGTACCCGTCCGGGTCGACGATGACCGACCCGGCGATCCAGTCCACGCCGCGCTCCTGACCGGTGCGGTCGCAGGCCGCGACGAACATCCGGTTGACCCCCGCATCGGCCTGGACCCGTACCACCTCGGCCGGGCGTTCCCCGGCCGGGCGCGGCGCGGCAGGCCAGTTGACCGGGGCGCACAGCAGCTGCGCGCCGTCCAGCGCGGGCAGCCGCACCCATTCGGGGAACTCCAGGTCGTAGCAGATCATCACCGCGATCCGGCCGAACTCGGTCGCCACCACCAGCGGGGCACCGCCGCCCGGGGTGAACCACAGCCGCTCGGCGTCCCACAGGTGCGCCTTGCGGTAGACGCAGCGCAGCCGGCCTGCGTCGACAAGCGCCGCGCTGTTATAGACGTCATCACCGGCCGCCTCGCAGAAGCCACCGACGAGGACGATCCCGTGCCGCGCGGCCAGCCGCGCCCACAGCGACACCGTCTCACCGTCCGGTGCCTCGGCGGCTGCCCGCGCCTCGGCCCGGCTCTCGAAGACGTAGCCGCTCGAGGCCAGCTCGGGGAGCACGACCACGGACGCACCCTGCCCGGCGGCCTGCGTCACGGCGCTGGCGGTGAGCTCGCGGTTGGCTGCCAGGTCGCCCAGGATTGGGGCGACCTGGCAGCAGGCCACGACGACGGTGTCCAAGGGCGCGGTCAGACCTTCTCGATAATCGCCCCGGTGCTGGCCAGGCCAGTCGCGTAGCACAGGCTGGCGGTGGCGCAGCCGACGGCGCTGAACACCTCGCCGGGGAAGTTGACCGGTGAGCCCGGCTTGCCGCTGGTGACGGTCACCACCGCAGGTTTCGCGTTCGCCCCCGAGCCGTTGAACCCGGCGACCAGGCACTTGGTGGCGCTGGCGCAGGCCAGGCCAGTGCCGCTGAACCCGCCACCGGACAGCTTGATGACGCTGCCGATGGCGCCGGTGGTGGGGTTGAGCGGGAAGAGCTCGTTGGTCAGCTCCGGGTTCGACGTGCCGTTTCCACCGAGCGCGTAGCAGAGGCTCGCCTGGAAGCACTTGATGGACTGCACGAAGGTGTCGGCCGGGAACGTGGCGACCGTGCTGATGTGGCCGTTGCTGACCATCTGGAGCGATTCCACCGGGGACTTGGAGTCGGTGAACAGGCACCCGGTGCTCGCCGGGCAGGCGATGGCGGCGATGCCGGTGCCGGTGACCACCGTCTTCTTGATGATCTTTCCGGCTCCGGACAGGTGCAGCAGGACCGCATGGGTCGTGGGCCTGATGCCCTGGAACCCGGCGGCGTAGCAGCTCTTGGCGGTGGCACAGGCGATCGTGCCGAGCGCCATGATGCCACCCGCGGGTGGCTTCGGCACGGCGGTCACCTTCATCGCCCCGGTGGACACCGCGACCGTTGCGACCGCGTCATCGGCCACGGACAGGCAGGTCGTCGCCGCGGTGTGGCAGGCTACGGCGTTCAGCGGGTCGTTGGTCAGCCCGCCGGACCAGGTCGTGGCCTTCCCGGTGGCGGCGGCCACGATCACGCTCTTGCCGGTACTGCCCGAGCTGCCGCCCAGGCCCACGGCCACGCAGGTCTTGGCCGTCGGGCAGGTGATGCTGTCCAGCGAGTTCACCCCGGATACCGGCGTGAAAACCCCGCCCGCCGCGGCGCTGGCCACAGCGGTCGGCAGCAGCACGGCGGTTAAAGTCAGTGCCCCCATGGCCGCGGTTATGTACAGATGAAATTTCCTGGTATGCCCCATTATTTCCCCTCCCCTGTGGTCACCTCTCTATCACGCTGCTCACCGCCTCGGCAATGGGCCTTCCGGGCGGCCAGGGCAGGCCGCAGGTCCGCGTGAGGGATCCATGGGCACCGTCCGGCGATTTTCTTTCTTTCTCATAAATGATCTTCCTTGGATGACGGTGACGGTGACTGATTTGAGTCAATGACGGGAAAAGGCCGCTTACCGGCTCTTGACCCGTTTGGTGTGGCCCTGCCACAGTCCGTCAAGGCACAGGTTTCGCAGCAACGCCCTATGGCCAGTCCAGGGTGGCGTCGGCCGGTGGGTCCCCCCGTTCATGCCGCCCTGGAGGTGAAGCTGGTGTCTCATCGCGGCTTTAGGGTCTTGGCAGTCGCGCCGGCCGCGGCGCTCACGGCTGCCACGCTGGCAGCGGGAACACCCGCCCTTGCAGGCCAGGCACACGCGGCCCGGGTGGCCGCGCCGGCCGCTGGGTCGCACCGGGTCATGCTGGTGACCGGTGACGTCGTCACGCTGACGACGCTGGCCGGCGGACGGCAGTCGGCAGCGGTGCTGAAGGCGGGCAATAAGGGCCCTGGCAGTCAGTTCCAGATGTTCAGCAAGGGCAAGGACCTCTATGTGGTGCCGCAGTCGGCGGTGCCCTACCTGGGCTCGACGATGAGCCCCAGCCTGTTCGACGTGACCCAGCTGGCCCGGGGCGGCGGCAGCGCGACGTCGCTGAACGTGCGGCTGACGCTGCGCGGGACTCATGCCCCGGCGACCATCCCGGGCATCACCGTGACGCACCGGTCCGGTCTGTCCGCGACCGGGCGGCTGAGCGAGGCGTCGGCTCGCGAGTTCGGCGCGGCGCTGGCCCGGCAGGCCGATCGTGACCACGCCTCGGTCACGCATACCACCGGGCTGTTCGCCAGCGTGGCGAACATCGGCCCGGCGCAGGCCGTCGCGGCGCCCCGGGTGCGGCCCCGCTTCCAGATGTACACGCTGACGCTGAACGGCATCAACTCGGCGGGCCAGAAGGACACCGGTGACCAGATACTGGTCTACAACACCGACAACCTGCTGAAGTTCGCCGGCCAGGCGACGCTCCAGAACGGCCGGGCCAAGATCAGCGTGCCGACCGGTGACTACACGGCGATCTGCTTCTTCTTCAACTTCACCACCGGAGCCGTCACCGAGGCGATGGTGCCGCAGTTCACCGTCCACGGCGACAGCTCGGTCACGGTGGACGGGCGCGCCGCCACCGTGCCAGTCTCGGTGAGCACGCCGCGGCCCGCCGATCCGGCGATCAACGAGGTGTCCATCGGCCGCGGCGACCGGCTCGGCCAGGTCGCGTCCTTCTCCTTCCTGGGCTCCGGGCAGACGGCCTACACCGTCGAGCCGACGACGTCCAGGATCACCGTGGGCCAGCTCTTCTACTACGTGTACTCGCGGCTGCTCTCACCGTCCGGGGCGAAGTCCTCCTACAGCTACGACGTGGAGTTCCCCAGCGATGGCACGGTCCCGGCAGGCGAGCACTACGTCGCCCAGGCCAGCAACCTGGCGACCGTGCGCTCCTCGTATCCGGCCGACCATGCCAAGACGCCGGCGCTGGAAACCCGCTTCGGCGCGCTGCCCTGGCAGAGCTTCCTGTTCGCCTCCGACCTGACGGTCACCACGCCGATGCAGCGCACCGAGTACTACTCGGCGAACCCGTCGCTTGCCTGGGAAGGCGTGTACTACGCGGTGTTCGTCTCGTCGACGTTCGAGCTGATGAGCGAGTTCGACAGCTCGTGGGTCAGCTACCAGCCGGGTGACAGCACGTCGGTCACCTGGGGTGGCCAGCCAGAGCACCCGAGGCTGCTGGAACAGCCGCTGTTCATCAACACGGTTGTGTGCCCCGCGTGCATCTCCGGGGACACGGTGAACCTGCTCGCGTTCCCGTTCTCCGACAACGCGGCCAGCCACCGCAGCTTCCCCGACGGCACCGTCAAGGGCGTCAAGGAGACGTCGGACTTCGACGTGTCCGCCGACGGGGTGGAAGTGTCGCACGGCAAGGGCGTGCTGGAGAAGAAGGTCACGCTGCCGGCTGGCAGCCGTGTCCTGCAGATCGGCTACGACACGACCCGTTCGTCGCCGGATTTCACGCTGTCCACCAGCGCGGCGACCACCTGGACGGTCCGCACCGGTGCACCGGGCGCCGCCCTGCCGGGCGGCTGGTTCTGCGACTTCGGCAACCACACCAAGTGCAGCGTGCTGCCGCTGATGACCGCCGATTACAGCCTGCCGGTGAACATGCTCGGCCAGCTCGCCCCAGGAGCCGTCAAGGCCGGGATCGACGTCGGCCACCTGGCCGGGGCCACCAACGTCGCGGTGACCAAGCTGACCGTGCAGATGTCGTTCAACGGCGGCAGCTCGTGGCAGAAGGCGGCCCTCACCCCGGTCGGTTCCGGCCAGTACAAGGTGTCGTTCACCGTGCCCGCCAAGACGAAGACGGACGGCTTCGGCGCGCTCAAGCTCAGCGCGACCGACGCCTACGGCGGCACGCTCACCCAGACCATCTCCCGCGCGTTCGCCGTCGCGGCGTCGTGACCGGCTTCGGACAGGAGGATCACGTGATCACCATGACTTCACGCCGGGCCGCCGCCGCGGTCACGGGTGTCGTGACGGCCGCTGTCCTGGCGCTGACCGGCGCCGGGGCCTCTGGGGCTTCGGCGGCTTCTGGGGCTTCTGGAGCGGCCACCCAGGCCGCCCCGATGACCCGGGCCGCCTGTGACACCGTTGCCGCCGGGCAGGCGCGCTGCTTCGCCCTCGTCCGCACCGATGCGCCGGCGCGGATGGCCGCGGCCCTGGCCGACGACGCACACAAGCCGCCGCCGGGATTCGGCTCGGCTGCCCTGGAAGCCGCCTACCGCCTGCCGGTCGCCAACGGCTCGGGCCACACGGTCGCGCTGGTGGACGCCTTCGATGACCCGACGGCCGCCGCCGACCTGGCCGTCTACCGGGCCAAGGAGGGCCTGCCTGCCTGCACCACCGCCAGTGGCTGCCTCGCCAAGGTGAACCAGGAAGGGAAGAAGGGCAGCTATCCCACGCCGGACGGCGGCTGGGCGGTGGAGATCTCGCTCGACCTGGACATGGTGTCCACGGCCTGCCCGCGGTGCCACATCCTGCTGGTCGAGGGCAACTCCGCCGCCGTGTCCGACCTCGCCGCCTCGGCGGTGACCGCGGCCAAGCTGGGCGCCGTCGCGATCAGCAACAGCTACGGGCTGAGCGAGTTCGGCGGGATGCAGGCCTTCTACGCCGACTACCACCCGGCGGGGGCGGCGGTCGTCGCCTCCTCCGGTGACGGCGCGTTCGGCCCGACCCAGTTCCCCGCCGTCGCGCCCGGCGTCACCGCGGCCGGCGGGACCAGCCTGTTCAAGTCCAGCAACCCCCGGGGCTGGGTCGAGCACGCCTGGAGCGGCGCCGGCAGTGGCTGCTCCGCCTACGTGAAGAAGCCCGCCTACCAGGACAAGGTCTCCCCGCACTGCACCATGCGGGTCACGGCCGACGTGTCCTCGGTGGCCGACCCCAACACTGGCGTCGCCGTCTACGACACCACCCCGAACCCGGACGGCCTCAAGCCGGGCTGGTTCGAGGTCGGCGGCACCAGCGCGGCCTCGCCGTTCATCGCCGCCGTGATCGCCCTGGCCGGCAACGGCGCCACCTTCCACACCAGCCGCCTCTACTCCCACGGCGCGGACCTGAACGACGTCACGGTCGGCTCCAACGGCTTCTGCGGCGGCGACTACCTCTGCACCGCCAAGAAGGGCTACGACGGCCCCACCGGCATGGGCTCTCCCAACGGCACCGGGGCCTTCTAGCCCGCTGCCGCGATGACCGTACGGAATCCTGTCCAGGCTCTGGGTAGCTGGGCAGGATTCCGTGCGCGGGGCCAGCCCGCTAAACGATCAGGGCTTCCGTGACGTCGGCGGCGGCAGCCGGACGGAAAGACGACAGCCAGTCGTGGAGGAGTTCGACGCGGGCGTGGTTGGTCTCGTCGCCGATGATGACCGGGGGCTCGTTGTAGGCGATGGCGTCTGAGCTGCGGCGCAGCTTGATGTACTCGCCGGAGGACTCGAGCGCGTAGCGCTCCATGTCGTCTTGCAGGGCGCCGACCACAGTGATGTTGCGGTCCCGGCCGATGCGCTCGAACAACGCTACGGCCTCGCGGCGGTGCTGTTTGCCGAGGTTGCGGCCTAGTTCGTCGAGGATGAGCAGCAGCGGGCGGTCACCGCCGGCCGCCAGCGCGGCCGCGCAGACCAGTTTGGCTGCCTTCTCGTCGATCTGCGCGGTGTTGGCCTTGAGGTTGTAGCCGCCAAGGCGCTGGCCCTCGGCGCGCCGCCATTTGGGCGCCACGGTCCACTGCCAGGGGCGGTCCGGCTCGGTGGGCGGATCGGGCTCGGGGAAGTCGAGTCCCGCGCCGTAGCCGCCGTAGGCCTGGTCGAGCTCGTCGAACTGCTGGGCCACCTGCCGGAGCGTGGCCTTGATCCCCAGCGCCAGCGAGGCCCGGTGCGCGTGACAGGTCTGCTCGGCCTCGGCCAGCCCGGTGCGGGCGGCGGCCAGGTCGGCGGTGCGCTCGGTGCGCTGCGCCGCGATCTGCTTCTGCTGGTAGAGGTCGTGTTCCTCGGTCACGTTGAGGTGGGTCCGCAGCGCGCGGAGCAGCGCCGGAACGAGCGGCACGCGCGTCTCCAGGCTGGCCCGCAGCCAGCGCTGGTCTATCAGCAGCACGCGGATCTCCTCGGGCATCTCCTCGGCCGGGGTGCCGTCGGGGAAGCAGCGCCTGGTGGCGTCGGCCAGCAGCTGGCAGGTCTCCTCGTCCCAGCCGGCCGTGCTGGCCGCAGCTTCGGATTCCCCGAGCGAGAGCAGGTAGGCCCGGGCGGCGGAGTCGCTGTCTCCCCAGGCGGCCTGCCGGGCCATCAGGTTCAGCGCGTCGCGCTCGGCGGTGCGCGCGTCCTTCTCCTGTGCCTTCTTCTCCAGGCTGTTGCGGAGCCGTCCGCGCTCGCCGCGCAGGTTCGAGATCTTCTCTTCCCTGGCCTGCTTGCCGCCGAGCGCCGAGGCGTAGGCGTTCTCGGCCGCGGCCAGCAGCGGTTCGAGCACCTCGCGCTCCCGCGAGCGGACGGCGTTCTGCTTCCGCCGGTCGTCGATCTGCTGTTGAATCTCGTCTGACTGCTGGGCCGCCGCTGCCGCCTGCAGGCGCTTTTCGGCTCGATTGAGATTTTTCCGAACAGAATCGACCCGGCCTTCCGCGGAGCTGAGCTGTTCCATCGATTCCACGTGTGCCTGCCGGGCCGCGAGAATGCGCCCGGCGCGGCCGGTGAGCGGCTCGGGGAACCCGCCGAGCAGGATCACACCCGCCTGGTCATCGATGACCTCGGCGGCCGAGCCTGCCCGCTGGTCCATGGTAGTGAGGAAGCCGGTCAGATCGAACCGGGTATCCGAGCCCGCAGGGAGGTCACCGGAGGTGCCGTCCGCTGGCGGTTTGGTGGCCAGGATCAGCATGGAGCCCGGTATGTCCCCGAGCAGCTGACTGGCCGCGCTGGCCTGGTCGCGGTGCACGACGGCGGCGTCGCGGTACAACGCCAGCCTGGGTTCCCAGACGGCACGCTGATCCGGGGCCAGCTCGATGACGTCGAGCAGCGCGGCGGCCGGGATCCCGGCTTCGCCGAGGATAGCGAGCTGGGCGGCGGCCAGGTCCTGACCCGACTCGGCCGCGTCCAGCAGGGACCTGGCCCGCTTCTCGGCGGCCCGGGCGGCGCCCCGGTCGCCCGCCGCCTCTTCGACGGCGGCCTTAGCCTCGGCCAGCTCCTGCCCGGCCGTCTCCAGGCTGCGGCCGTCAGTGGCGCGGGACTGGTCGATGAGTTCGCGCTGCCGTCCGGCCAGCGTCTCGATCTGGCTCGCCGCCACCTGAAACGCGGTGTCCAGGCCCTTGTCCTTGGACTGCAGCTCATCCCGGTGCTTCTTGGCCCCGGCGAAGCGCCGCTCGAACTCCGCGTCGTCGCTCAGCGCGGTGATGCTGGCGTTGACGCCGCTCAGCTCCTCGGCCAGCCGCTTGGCGTCGTGGTCCAGCCCGGTGAGCAGGGCCCGGATCTCGTCGGCGCGTTCGAGGCCGTCCACGAAGTGGCGGGCGCACCGGCTGTGCCACCGGGCCTGCGCGTCACCGAGCTGGGCACGGGCGGCCAGCCGCTGGGCGATGCCTGCCTCGACGACCGTGACCTGGAGTTCCCAGGTCTCCAGGTCGCGTTCTGCCTCCTCGACCTCGACGCGGTGACCGTGCTCCTTGCTGCGCAGCGCCGCCTCGGCTTCCAGCTCGCTGTCCAGGCCGGTCAGGTTGGCGATCGCGTCGAAGATGCGGCCCGGGCTCAGCTCATTGAGCGGCTGGGCCAGCAGGTTGGGTGTCGGGCTGGAGCGCACCGAGGTGGACAGGAACGACACGCAGCGGGCCCGGCCGCCGAACAGCACGGCGGACAGCCTGCTGGCGTGGAAGTCGGTCCGCCCGTTGCTCATCGGCAGCGCCTGCCACAGCTCGTCCACCCGGGCGGCCCGGGCGGCCTCGCTCTCGCCGTAGGGCACGTGCAGGCCGTTGTGCCAGCGCAGGTCGAGGTAGGGCGCCTTGCGGTTGATGCGCAGCCAGACCGACAGCGCGCTGCGCTGGAGATCTTCCAGGGACTCCTGGGCCGGGTCGGCGAACACGCCGATCAGGTAGCCGTGGTCGGCGTTGGAATACCTGGTCTCCTGGGCGGCGAGCTCGGCGGTGAACAGCAGCTCGGCGGCCCCGGCCGCGCCGCTGGCCAGCTTCCACTGATCGTCGGCGTGCAGCAGGCTGAGCCCGGCGATGAACGAGGACTTGCCCGCCCCGTTGGAGTCGGTCGGCCCCTGCCCGGCCACCGTGATCAGGCCCTGGCTGATCAGCGGGACCGGATGGGTGGACAGCCGGGAGATGTCCACCATCTGCGCGCCAACCAGAACCCGGTTGCCCACGATCCCCAGCGAGTCACGGTCGTTCATACGGCTCTCCCGGCATGTGCTCCCGGACCGGTGCGGCGGGCACGGATGGCGGCGGCCAGCGGGCTGCTGGGCGCGGCGGCGAGGATCAGCTCCTCCTGCAGGCGCCGCCGCGCGGCGGCGCTCAGCCGGTGCAGCTGCGGGCCTGGCAGGTAGGCGGCGCTCTGGCCTGCTCCGGCCCGCTGCGCCGCGAGCTGGACCAGCCCAGCCGCGCGCAGCCGCTGCAGCGCGGCCCGCATGTCGGCGGGCTGGACCCGGCTGGCGTTCTGCAGCTCCGCGAGCATGGTCGGCGCGCCCGAGGTCCAGGCGTCGCCCTGCAGAGTGCCCCGGCTGCGCGGGACAGCGACCGAGTGGATCAGCACCAGGACCAGGACGGCACGGTCGATGGGCGGCAGGCTGTGCCAGCCGGTGGCGGCCAGCTCGGCCGCGATGTCATCGCGGTACCCGGAGGTCCAGGCCTGCTCGCCGACCCGGATCAGCATGCGGCCGACCCGGCCCAGCAGGCTGTCCACGCTGCGCCGCATGGTCACGTCCCGCAGCCCGGCGAGCTGGACCTCCGGCACCGGTTCGGGGCTGTGCTCCACCGCCGCGAACGCCGCCAGCACCTCGTCCCGGTGCCGCTCGCTGAGCTCGGCCAGCACCGGCTCGAACACCGGACTGACCGCCGGGCTGACCGTCATCGCCTCGTTCACTCCGCCTCCCCCTCGTCCGGATCGCCGGCCACGGCCGGGCTGGAGCGCTCGTCGCCGGGGGCGGGGATGGAGCGCCAGAGCTCGCGCAACGCGGTCAGCTCGGCCGGGCTCCAGGTGGCCACCCGGGGGCCGAGCCGGATGAGCCGCCCCGGCTCGTCCCACAGCAGCCAGCCGGACCCGGACAGCCGGCGGACCGCCGCGACCAGGGCGCGGTGGGACACGACCTCGTCCCGGCCGGTCATGGACTCGAAAGCCGCCGCGACCCGGCCGAACGGGACGCTCACGCCGGGCCACAGCGGACCGGACGGGTCGGTCCAGCAGCATCGCACGCACACCGCCAGCACCCGGGCCGTGTCGTTAGGCTGCTCCAGGACCGGACGCGGCAGGTCCAGCTCATCGAGGACGGCAGGCCCGGCACCGTTCGGGAAAACAGGAATCAGCCAAGCCTGAGATCCGCCCGGCTCGGCCAGCCGCGTCAACCCCGGCGGCGGCGCGCCACCCATCGCGGCGAGCTGCGGGCCGACGGCGCGGATCCTGGCCCACCACAGGGCCGTTTCCCACTCCGCGGTCAAGACTCCCCCACCCCGGCGGCCTGCTGGCCGAACCATCCCTCGGACGTCCAGGACGGGCAGGAGCGCGGGTCGAGGCGCAAGCCATCGGCCCAGGTCACCTCGAAGCTGAGACCCGGATGATGGTGGATCGCAACCATCTCGGACAGCAGCCGCCGGCACGTCGGCCAGTCCCCGGCCTCCCCCAGCAGATCGGCCACGCTCACCCTCTCGCTGCCGCCCAGCAGCCGCTGCGCGGCGGCCATCAGCTCGGCCACGTCGTCGGCCGGGACGAGGTCAGCCGCCCCCGGCTCAGCGGCGTCTTTCTCCGCGCTCTCCGAACGCGGCGGCGCCATCCTGGTCCCGCCCGTATGCCGCGCCGACTCTACTGCCTCGGCCAGCGCCTGCGGCGAGAACCAGGGAGCCGGAGCGTCGAACACGAACCCGTCGAGCACACCGGCCAGGTCATCGGGCGCCGACCCCCGGGCGAAGCTGATCCAGGTCTCGGCGGGCAGCAGCCCCAGTGCACGGGTGGTCCCGGCCTGTTCGAGCAGCCGCCCCGCCGCCGACTCGATCGCGTCCCCATAGGCGGCCAGCGCGATCCGCAGCATCGCGCAGTCCTGGCCGAGCTGTGGCCATCTGGACAGGACGGTGGCGTGCACCTGTTCGGCCTGGCTGATCAGGGACCGGTTGCCCCACAGCAGCTGGGCGTGCTCGCGCAGCGCCTGAGCCGCGCCCCGCTGCACCAGGCTGGCCAGCTC
>DASXMU010000101.1:0-8477 GCA_036495485.1 Streptosporangiaceae bacterium | reverse complement strand
CGGGCCCGGCAGAGGGACAGGACGTTGGCGACCACCTGGTGACCGGTCCGGCCCGCTGCGGTCAGGATCGATTCCGGGTGGAACTGGACGGCCCAGCGGGCGGAGGCGGGGTTCTCGATTGCCATGGCTACCTCGCCGGTCGTCGCGGTGACCGTGAAGCCGCGGCCGGCCTCATGGGGCCGGGCGTAGAGCGAGTGGTATCTGGCCGCGATGAACTCCTCCGGCAGGCCGGCCAGCAGATCGCTCGGGCCACATAGCCTCACCCGGCCCGGCTTGCCGTGCGAGGGCTCGCCGAGCAGCGACAGGGTTCCGCCGGCATGCTCCACCATGGCCTGCAAGCCCAGGCACACGCCGAATACGGGAAGCCGCCTGGTGTCGAGCTCGGTCAGCAGTGCGTCGCAGCCGAAGTCCGACGGCCGGCCAGGGCCGGGTGACAGGACCACGAGGTGCGGGGCCAGTTCGTCGAGGAGAGCCGGGCCGAAACCATAGCGGAGCGTTGTCACGTTCGCGCCATGCTGCCGGAAGTAGTCGCCCAGGGTGTGCACGAACGAGTCCTGGTGATCGACCAGGAGAACCCGCAGGCCGTCTCCGGGGCGCTGGCCGGCCGCATCCGCCGGCTGGGCTGCCGCAAGCCGTCCGGAGTTCAGCGTCTCAAGCAAAGCCCGGGACTTGATCTGCGTCTCCCTTTCCTCGGAAGCCGGATCGGAGTCGAACAACAGGGTTGCCCCGGCCCTGACGGCGGCTATGCCATCGCGGATGTGTGCGGTGCGCAAGGTCAGGCCGGTGTTCATGGAACCGTCGAAGCCGATGGTGCCGACCGCGCCGCCATACCAGCGCCGCGGCGAGTCCTCGTGATCCTCGATGAACTGCATCGCCCAGGTTTTGGGTGCGCCGGTGACCGTGACCGCCCACATGTGCGTCAGGAAAGCGTCCAGCGCGTCGAAGCCGGCCAGCAGCTTGCCTTCGACGTGGTCCACCGTGTGGATAAGCCGGCTGTACATCTCGATCTGGCGGCGGCCGATGACCCGCACGCTGCCGGGGACGCAGACCCGGGACTTGTCGTTGCGGTCCACGTCGGTGCACATCGTCAGCTCGGACTCCTCCTTGGTGGAGGTGAGCAGCGTGCGGATGTTCTCGGCGTCGCCCAGCGGGTCCTCACCACGGGCGATCGTGCCGGAGATCGGGCAGGTCTCCACCCGGTCGCCGGTCACCCGGACGTACATCTCCGGGGACGCGCCGACCAGGTACTCCCCCTCGCCCAGGTTGAAGAAGAACTCGTAGGGCGCCGGGTTGCGGTGCCTGAGGCGCTCGTAGAAGGCCGCCGGGGAGTCGCACCTGCCGTAGAAGGTATGGCCGGGCACCACCTCGAACAGGTCTCCGCAGGCGAACCGCTTCTTCGCCTCGGCCACGACGCTCGCATAGCGGCCCGGCTCCGGCTGCGGCGGGAGGGGCGCGAGCCCACCCCCCGGCGCCGGGGAGTCGCAGGTCGCCGGAGTCAGCCGGAGCAGGCCCACGGTCGAGGCCCCAGCCGCCTCGAACTCGTAGCTGTACTGGATCGCCGTCTCCCGCTTGCGGTCCAGCACGTAGATCTCGTCGGGCAGGTGCAGCACGAGATCGCGCTGGTCGGCGGGGCGGGGCAGGCTGAGCCTGATCGCCTCGAACTGGAACGCCAGGTCATAGCCGAACGCGCCGTACAGGCCCAGATACTGCTCCGGCGAGGCGAACGCGGCGACGACCTCGCGCAGGGCGGAAAACACGGTGGGGCGGCGGCTGCGCTGCTCCTCGGTGAAGGAGCTGGCGGGCTCGGGGATGACGACCGCCACCTCGCCAGGGGATGACGCCGGAAGCCCGGAGTCCCCGGCGGCGCGGTGCAGGGCCGCGCCGGCCACCGGCAGCAGCACCAGGCCGCGCTCGTTCAGCGCCCGGGCGGCGATCCGCCGGCCGGCCGCGACGACCTCGAGGCAGGGGTCCACATAGGCCATGTGCCAGCGGCTGTACCTGCCGGGATACTCCATGCCGGAGCTGAGCACGCCGCCGCGCCGCTGGTCGGCCTGCATCGCGACCTGCTCCAGCAGCGCGCGATCGAACGGCGTGCCGGTCCTGGTTATCCTGACGCCACCGGCCGTGACGAAGTGGGCTTCCCCCTCGTCGGATGCCGTGCTCCAGTTGCCGGAACCACGCCCTGCGGCATCCTGCCGCTGTCCCGGATCCATGCTGGCCCCCTGCTGTCGGGCCCGGCCACGGTAGCGTGAAAAGCGACCGCCGCTGCCGGGCGATCGCTTCGGAATCTGCGCGCTGCGCGAACCTGCTACCGCCTACAGGCGGCACCACCAGAGCAGGTCATGGTTCGCATGCACGGTGCGAGCTTAGCGGCACGGGCCGCCCCGCGCCACCCCAGATGATCTCCCCGGGCCGGCCATGATGGACGGGTGACGCCACGCTCTATTCGCCGGAACCTCACCCTGCGGCAGTCCACGATGCTGGCGGCGAGGCTGCATGGAACGGGTGACATCAGGCTGGAGCGGGAGCCGGTGCCGGAGGCCGGGCCAGGGCAGAGCCTGGTGCGGGTCAGCGCGGTCGGCATCTGCGGCTCCGACCTGCACTGGTGGGACGAGGCCGGGATCGGGGATGCCAGGCTCAGCCAGCCGCTCGTGCTCGGCCACGAGATGGCCGGGGTCATCGCCGACGGGCCGCGGCGTGGGCTGCGGGTGGCCGTCGACCCGGCCATCCCCTGCGAGCACTGCGCCCAGTGCCACCGTGGGCAGCGGAACCTGTGCCCGCAGGTGAGGTTCGCCGGGCACGGCGGCACCGATGGCGGCCTCCGGGAGTTCCTGGCCTGGCCCACGGAGCTGCTGCACGAGCTGCCCGAGTCCCTCTCGGACGCCGACGGGGCGCTGCTCGAACCGCTCGGCGTCGCGCTGCACGCCGTGGACCTTGGCCACCTGCGGCTCGGCGGCAGCGCGGCGGTGATCGGCTGCGGCCCGATCGGGCTGCTGCTCATCCAGCTCCTGCTGGCAGCCGGAGCGGACCCGGTCATCGCCGCCGACCCGCTGGCGCACCGGCTGGAGGCGGCGGTGAACCTGGGCGCGGATCTGGGCGGCCCGCACGACCGGCTGGTCCTGGCCGGTGTCGACACGGCCTTTGAGGTCGCGGGCACCGATGAGGCCGTGGACGCGGCGATGTCCGCGGCCAAGCCGGGTGGGCGGGTCGTGCTGGTGGGCATCCCCGGTGGCGACCGGACGAGCTTCAGCGCGTCGGTTGCCCGCCGCAAGGGCCTGACGATCGCGCTGTCGCGGCGGATGAACGACGCCTATCCGCGGGCGATCGCGCTGGCCGCGTCCGGCGTGGTGGATCTGGGTGCGCTGGTGACCCATGGGATGCCGCTGACCGGGACCGCCGCCGCGTTCGGCACGGCCGCCCGCCGGGAGGGGCTCAAGGTGATCGTCGAACCGCGTCAGTGACGGCGCGGGATCGAGCGCATCACGTCGAGCATCTGGTCCGGGGTCAGCGCTGGCACCGGCAGCGGGGTGACCGTATCCCGCCGTGGCCGCAGCCCGTCGAGGATGATCGTGAGGTACCTGCGCCAGATTCCGGGCTGGATGCGATCGCCGTACTCGGCTGCCGCGGTGAGCATGAACTCGACGAACGGGAAATCGGTGGGCTCGACATCGGCGCGCAGCTTTCCATCCTGCTGGGCGCGCGCCACCAGCTTGGTGACGGCAGGCTGCATCTGGCCCTTGGCGGTCGCGATCCGGTCCCGGCCATAGGTGGCGAACATCAGGATCTCCCGCAGGCCACGGTCGGCCGCTAGCAGTTCTCCTGCCTTCTCGAGGAAGGTCGCCAGCGCGACCCACGAATCGGGCTCGCCCCACGCCTGTTCGGCCAGGCCGACGATCTGCTGGAGCCGTTCCTCGAACAGCGCGTCCACCAGCGCATTCTTGTCGGGAAACCGCCGGTAGACGGTGCCCACGCCGACCCCGGCGTGCCGGGCGACGTCGTCGAGGCTGGTCTGCAGCCCCCGGGTGGTGAACACCTCGGCCGCCGCCCGCAGGATCCGTTGCCGGTTCCGCTCGGCGTCCTTGCGCAGCGGGCGGGCTGCTGCGGGCTCCTGCAGGCGGGTCATCATTTCTCCGATCGGAGTCGTTCTGGAGGTTGCGCCTCCACTTACCTTAGTGTACCTTCCAAAGCGGAGATACCTCCTCCAGATAGGTGGGGAACGATGCCTGCTGCACGTGGAACCAATGGACTCCCGACGAGCGGAAACAGCCAGGCTGCCGACCCCCGGCGGTGGCTGATCCTCGCCGTCGTCGGCACGGCCCAGCTGATGGTCGTCCTCGACGCCACGATTGTGAACATCGCGCTGCCGTCGGCGCAGCGGGCCCTGGGGTTCAGCACCGTGGACCGGCAGTGGGTGGTGACCGCCTACGCGCTCGCGTTCGGCAGCCTGTTGCTGTTCGGCGGGCGGCTTGGCGACCTGATCGGGCGCAAGATCACCTTTCTCAGCGGGCTGATCGGCTTTGCCGCCGCCTCCGCGGTCGGCGGTGCCGCGACGAACTTCAGCATGCTGGTCGCCGCGCGGGCCTGTCAGGGAGTATTCGGCGCCTTGCTCGCACCGGCCGCCCTGTCGCTGCTCACCACCACGTTCAGCGACCCGAAGGAGCGCGGCAAGGCGTTCGGCATCTATGGCGCCATCGCCGGTGGCGGCGGCGCGGTCGGGTTGCTGCTCGGCGGGATCCTGACCGAGTACCTGTCCTGGCGCTGGTGCCTGTATGTCAACCTGTTCTTCGCCGGAATCGCGGCCATCGGCGGCGCGCTGCTGCTCAAGCGAGTCCCCGCGCACCAGCGTCCCCGCCTCGACCTGCCCGGCGTCTTCCTCGTCTCGGCCTCGATGTTCTGCCTGGTCTACGGCTTCTCCAACGCCGCGAGCCACAACTGGCACACGCCGTCCACCTACGGGTTCCTGGCCGCGGGCGTGGCCCTGCTGCCGGTGTTCTGGCTCCGGCAGATCAGGGCGGCCAGCCCGCTGCTGCCGCCCAGGGTCGTCCTCGACCGCAACCGCGGCGGCGCCTACCTGGCCGTGCTGGTGCTCGGCGCGGGCATGTTCGGCATCTTCCTGTTCCTCACCTACTACCTGCAGCTGACCCTGCACTTCTCCCCCGTCGTCACCGGCCTCGCGTTCCTGCCGATGATCGGCATGGTGGTGGTGTTCGCCAACCTTTCCAACATCGTGCTGATCCCGCGGCTCGGGCCAAAGCCGCTGGTGGCCACGGGAATGGTGCTGGCAGCGGTCAGCCTGGTCTGGCTCACCAGGATCGGCGTGCACTCCGGGTATGCCGCCTCGGTGCTCGGGCCGCTGCTGGTGACGGGTGCGGGCTTCGGGCTCACGATTGCCCCGTCGATGAACACCGGCACGTTCGGCGTGGCTCCCGGCGACGCCGGCGTTGCATCGGCCACCATCAACACCGGGCAGCAGATCGGCGGCTCGATCGGCACCTCGCTGCTGAACACGCTGGCGGCCAGCGCGACCGTGCACTACGTAACCGCGAACATCGCCACCCCGGGCAACCTGGTGAACGGCCGGCCGAGCTCGCAACTGCTGGGGCTCGCCCTGGTGCACGGGTACCACACGGCCTTCTGGTGGGCGGCGGCCATCTTCGCCGGCGGCGCGGTGGTCTGCGGGACGCTGCTGCGCTGGGGACCGCTCACCCGCTGGCAGTCCCCCGCCGCTCCCGCTCCCGTCCGGGCTGCGGCACTCGGTGCCGTCGAGCCCGAGGCGGTGCCGGAGCCGCCCGCCGCGCACTTCTAACCGCTCATGACCCCAGGGCCCGCCTGCGCTCCCCACCGCAGGCGGGCCCTGACCGTCGAAGGCCGGTGGCCCTGCTGCCCCCGCCGGGAGTAGTGAGGCGCGCTACCGCGGGAGTAGCGAGGGGCCGGCCGCGTCGTCCGGGTGGCGTCGGGCGGGTTACACCGGTGGCTGGACGACATTGCCGCCGCCGTTGGAGGACGATAGGGCGATGGACGATGGGGCGGTGGACCGATCCCGTGCCCCTGTGCCGTTGCTGTTCCTCGTGGCCGATACCGGCGGCGGGCACCGGGCGGCGGCGCGGGCGATCGGTGAGGAGCTCGGCAGGCTGTATCCGGGCCGGTTCGCGCCGGTGCTGTGTGACCCGCTCGGCGGTCCGGGCAGCGCCCGGCCACTGCGCTGGATCTGCGGGCTCTATGGCCCCTCGGTGCGGCTGGCCCCCTGGCTGTGGGGCGCGGCCTGGCACTGCACCAACTCCCCCGCCGCGATACGGCTGCTGCAGGCGACGCTGCTCCGGCCGGCCCGGCGGCCGGTCGCCGAGGCGGTGCGGCGCCACCGGCCCGCCGCCATCGTGTCGCTGCACCCGTTCACCGGCGCCGCTGCCGTCGCGGCCCGCCAGCGGCAGGCCCCCGCCACTCCCGTGGCCACCGTGATCACCGATCTGATCACGCCACACGCCTCCTGGCGCGGCGGCCCGGCCGACATCCTGTTCCTGCCGACCGCCGAGGCTGGCCGCCGCTGGCGGCCACCGGCCAGCCGGCCAGCCCAGGCCGGGCTGCCGGTGGCGGCGGCGTTCCGGCAGGGCCCGGCGGGGGCGCGGGAGCGCGCGGCGCTGGGCTGGTCGCTCGGCGTGCCGAACGGCCGGTTTCTCGTCCTGCTCACCGGGGGCGGCGAGGGCTGCGGCGGCCTGGCCCGATCGGCCAAAGCCCTGCTCCGGCGGTTCGACGACGTGCAGGTGGTCGCGATCTGCGGCCGCAACCGGCGGCTGCGCCGCAGGCTGGACCGGCTGGCTGAGCGCTGCGGTGGGCGGCTGACCGTGCGCGGCTTCGTCGATGACATGGCCGCCTGGCTGCGCTGCGCCGATGTGCTGGTGGGTAAGGCCGGGCCCGGCATGATCGCGGAGGCCACCTGCTGCGGCGTGCCGCTGCTGCTCACCTCGCAGCTGCCGGGCCAGGAACGAGGCAACGCGGCCTTCGTCGCTGCTGCGGGTGCGGGCAGCTACGTACGGGGCGCGCGCCGGCTGGCCGCCGAGGTGGGCAGGCTGCGCACCAGCCCGGGTGCTCTGGAGGCCATGCGCGCCGCGTCAGCCCGCCTGGGCCGCCCGGCCGCCGCGACCATGATCGCGACCCAGCTCGCCGAGCTGACCGAGATGGCCGAGCTGACCGAGTCGGCTGAGCTAACCGAGTCGGCCGGGCCGGCCGAAATGGCTGAGCTAACCGGGCTGACCGACCCGGCCGGGCTGGCTGAGCTAACCGAGCAGGCCGGGCCGGCCAGGCTAGCCGGGTTCACCCCGCCGGGCAGCCACGCATCGGCTGCCCAGGGCAGCACGGGCCTTCCCGCGAGACCGGCCGGCCCCCCGGTGCCGGTGGGGGCACCCGGAGCCGGAGCCAGCCATGCCTGACCCCCGCCTGATCCCGGAGTTCCGCGTCGCCCGCCCGGCCAGGCCGCTGACCAGCCGATGGAGCGAGCTCCCCGTCGAGCCGCGCGGCGGCACCCTGCTCGGCTTCAGCTTCCGCCCGCTCCAGGCGAGGGCACTGGGCCTGGATCCGGTACAGACGCTCGGCACGCTGCTCGCCTACCCCTGTCACATCGTCCGGCTCGCCGCCTACTGGAACCAGATCGAGTCCGGGCCGGGCGTGTTCGACCCGGCCGAGCTGGACCGCCAGATCGACGCCGCCGAACGAGCGGGCAAGCAGATCATCGTCTGTGTCGGCGCGGTCAAGTCCTTCGGCTACCCCGAGTTCTTCGTGCCCAGCCACCACCTTGCCGAGCCGCTCAAGGAAGGCTCGCTGGTCCGCCCGCACGAGCGGCGCGCCCTGCTAGACGCCGCGACCGCGTTCATCGGCAGGCTGGTCGCCCGGTACGCCGGCCGCGAGGCGATCGTCGCGTGGCAGGTGGAGCACGAGGCCGCCGATCCGCTCGGCATGGAGCACTCCTGGCGCCTGTCCGGGGAGTTCGCCCAGGCCGAGGTCGAGGCGCTCCGCGCGGCCGACCCGGCCAGGCCGGTGGTGATGAACGGCTTCCTGGCGACCTCGCTGGCGGTGCGGCTGCAGCAGCGGTGGCGCACCCGGGACCAGGGCGACTCCATGGCCGTGGCCCAGCGGTACGCCGACATCGTGGGCATCGACTTCTATCCACGCCACGCCCTGGCCAGCGCCGGGCCGGTCAGCTTCTACCTGAACGGAAGCGCGAGCCTGGGGCAGCGGCGCCACCGCGCCGCGCTGGGCCGCTGGGCCCGCGAAACCGGCCGCAAGCTCATGATCGCCGAAGGCCAGGCCGAGCCCTGGGAGGCCGTGACCACTCCGCCGGACCCGCGCGGCGGTGCCATGTACTCCTGCCTGCCCGAGCACGTGATCAGCAACTACAACCAGTGCCTGGACGGCGGCCGGACGCCCGGCCTGTGGGCCTACCTGTTCTGGGGCGCGGAGTACTGGGTGCTCCGCGACCGCCACGG
>DASXMU010000100.1:0-12277 GCA_036495485.1 Streptosporangiaceae bacterium | reverse complement strand
CCGCGAAGATGGCCTCCGCGGGGGCGTTAATGATCGTGGTCGCGCTGACAGTGTCGTCGGCCATGCTGGTTGCCTCCTGATGAGCCTGATACCGGTACTGACTTCCGCTGGGCCCAGAACTCACCGCTGGACCCGTCCTGCTCCGCGCTCGCGACGATCTTCCCAGGACGGGCAGCCTGCATGTTCTGGTTATTCCGGTGGGGATGGTGGCCGTTCGAAGCCGATCTGCGCCTGAGCTTCTCGGCACCTGCCGTGAGGATGAGCTCCCCATCCGCGCCACTGGGCGGGTTCTGCCGGTCACAGGCTCGTGGCGGTGCCCCGGTGGTGCCAGGTGAGCAGGATCACGGTGGCGGCGATCGGGATAGCGCCGATGAGCATGGTGGCCCGGATCCCGGCGACCGAGGCGACCAGGCCGCCGCCGAGCGCACCGAGTGCTTCTGAACCTTGCAGGGCGGTGCGGTAGAGGCTGGTGATCCGGCCCAGCAAGTGGTCAGGAACCTGCCGCTGGCGCATTGTGACCGTGGTCATGTCGAAGAGGACGCAGGCTCGCAGCGTGCCCGGCCCACCCCGCAGAAGCGGGGTGGGCTGGGCATTGCGTAGTTTGACCCGCTGGGAGGCTAACGCCCTCAGTGGATTGTCACTGATACCGGCTGTGAGGCGATCCCGTTCGCAACCACGACGAGGGTGCTCCGGCCGGCCGGTGCCATACTTGGGATGGTGAATTTGGTCGACGAAGCCGCGCCGGGCGCAATCGAAACGGAACTCCATTTGCTCGTGCGCGCATAGGTGACCACGCCGGTCTTTGAGTTGGTGATCCGCACCAGGGGGAAGTTGGTGTTGGCCTGGACGTCGTCACCATAGGTAGCGCCCGGGTCCAGTCCGGCGAGCTGTATGCCGGACAAGCTGGCGGTCTGACCTGGAGTGAAGCTCCCGGAGCTGAGCCCGGTGATCTGCGGGGCCCAAGCTGGGTTCGGCTTTCCGCCTGCGGTGTAGACCTCCATCTGCCGGCTGCCGTCATTGAACAGTACCTGCCCGTTCGGCAGAGCCAGCATCCGCGTGTTGAACGAGGAGTCGTTGGCCGCGTTCGGGACATCCGGCACCGGGATCATCTTGCGCGAACTGGCGTCGTACAGGAAGAACTCGATGGGGGCGTTAAAGACACACGGGCTCACATTGAACAGCACATTTCCATCCGGCAAGACGGAGCCGGGCCCATCCGCGCTGTCGTATTGCTGGCCGCCGATCGTGGGGATCGGGGGACTGCTGACCCACCGCGCGGCCGCATAGTCGTAGAGCGCGGTGGCGGCCGGCTTGTGGACGGTGCACGCCGCCGGTGCCTCGGGACCCGTCCCGGCGCCCACAACGAGCGTGTTACCGCCAGGCATCTCGATCTGTGGGCCGGTCTCGGACGCTGGGCTGTTGATCGGGGATTTCACCGTGTTACCAGCGTTCGCCCAGCTCAGGCTGGTCGGAGTAAACAGTTCAGTGGTCGGGGTCAGCCATGTGTCGACGGTCAGGAGCTGACCGTTCGGCTCGAGCGTCCAGCCTTCCTCGTCGTTCGGGTCGTTCTTGCCCTGCCCCGAAAGCGTCACCCAGTTCCGGCCAGTTTCGTTGTAGAGGGCGTCGCCCGTGGTGAAGAGGGGGTTCGACGTCGTGCAGTTCTGGCACGCCTGGGACAGCATGAAGGTGCCGTTGGCAAGCAGGTCGCTCTGGGCATCTCCGATGTTCGACCAGCCCCGGGGCGGGGCAACCGGCCGCCACTTGTTCGTCACTGGATCATAGGTGGCGCCCTTGCTGGTCCACGTCGGGGTTCCCCCGAGGTATTCACCGCCCTCGGCGATCATCTGCCCGTTCGGGAGGATCGCCGAAGCGAAATACAGCGGGTCATAGCCCGACGGCATCGACGCGATCTTGCTCCAGGTTCCGCCGGCGTAGCTGCCTTTGGAGTTCGGCGTGAGCTTGTACCACGCGGTTGTGCCCCCGGAGGGAGGCTCGGAGTGGACCAGCACCGTGCCATCGCTGGCCAGGAGCATCGTGCCGGGATCGAACGGAGGCGCATGCTTCAGTGGCTGCCAGGGCGAGTTTTTCGCCGAGGCGATGATCGGCACCGTCGTGGCCGGCTTCGGGCGCCCTACTGGCGGGTCAGCCTCCAGGCGGGCATCTGCGACCGAGTGGGTGGCCCGGGCCACCGCGGGGTGTGCACCGGCACCCGCCACAGCGGCGCCGGGTATCAGGGCAGCCAGTGTGGCGACCGGTGCAACCACACTGACAGCCACGCGAGACCGGCGGCTCAACTTAATCAAGGCTCCTCCAATTGGCTTGCTTACCGCTGAAGCCACTGGCCATCATTGCAGGACCGGAGATGATCATCCAATGCCGATGGGCCGCGGGCTGGTGCCAAGGGCGGCGAGCCGGGCGGCCCAGAAGGCTGGTCGCCGATCATCGGCACGCCGATCGCCGGGATCCCGGCGCGCAGCCCGGCCGCGGTGCTGCCTGTCCCGGCGTGATGGACCAGCGCGGCAGGTCAGCGGGTAGCGTCCGGTAGGTGTGGATGCACGGTCATGACCCTGGGGTGGGCACCGCGGAGAACTACCGGGCGTTTGCTGAGGAGGCCCGGACCCGCAGCCCGGCCTATGAGGCGCTGGCCCTGGGGGCTGCCGGGGACCCGGCCATCCTGGGGTTCCTCGGGGCGCTGCCGCCGGAGAAGCGCCAGCCCAACCTGCTGTTCGCAGCGGCCCGCTACCTGCTGGGCGGGCCAGCCGGTATCGGTCAGCTGCGGGACCTTGCCGGCCAGTGCCCGGACGAGCTGGCGGCGGTGATGCTGGCCCGGCGGACACAGACCAACGAGCCGGCCCGGTGTGCCACGCTGCTGCCAGCGCTGGCCCAGTTGCCGCCGCCACTGGCGCTGATCGAGGTGGGGGCCAGTGCCGGGCTCACCTTGCTGGCTGACCGTTACTCCTATGAGTATGCGGGGCACCGCATCACCGGCCGGGATCGGCTGGCGCCGGTCTTGCGCTGCGAGCCGCGCGGCCCGGTGCCCCTGCCGGGCCGGGTTCCCGAGATTGCCTGGCGGGCCGGGCTGGACCTCAACCCGCTCGATGTCACCAGCGACGACGATGTCCGCTGGCTGTCATGCCTGGTGTGGCCGGGCGAAGGTGACCGGGAGCAGCGGCTGGCCGCAGCGGTCGCCACAGCCCGCCACGACCCGCCGAGGATCCACCGGGGTGACCTGCGCACCGACCTGCCCGCCCTCGCCGCCCGGGCCCCGGCCGGCGCGACCCTGGTGGTGTTTCACTCCGCTGTGCTCGCCTATCTTGCCCCGGCCGGCCGGCAGCAGTTCGCCGCCACGGTCCGCCGGCTCCCCGCGGTGTGGCTGTCCAACGAGGCACCTGGCGTCGTGCCCGGCCTGCCCGCGCCGCCTTACCAGGGCATACCGTTCCTGCTCGCCCGGGACGGCCGCACGCCGCTGGCCTTCACCGACTCGCACGGGACCTGGCTGCACTGGCTCCCGCCCGCTTAATGTCTGACAGGCCCGGTGCAGCGCTACGGCTCGGGAGATGGTCTCTTAAGCATGGACTCAGATATCGCCGGCGTCAGCGCGTGGCGGGTGTCCTGGCCGGTGCCGGCGGAGCAGGAAGCTGCTGCCGTCGCCGGACAGCACGTTCTGATAGCCACCGGCGGCTTTGGGCAGCTCGACAACGGCCGGTTCACCCCGCTGCCCGGATCGTCTACCACCCTGGCCGCCTGGTGAAGCCCGGGCCGGTCAGCCAACCGGGGCCGGGTCAAGGTCGTTCAGCTTGGCCCGGATCCGCTCCTGGTCCGGATGGTGCAGGTCATCCAGGATCGCGAGTGCCTCTTCCCAGGCGGTACGGGCTGCGGCGGGATCCCCGGCCGCTGAGCGTGCGTCGCCGAGGTGGCCGAGCGTTTCGGCTACCCCGCAGCGGCTGCCGATCTCGCGATGCAGGTCGATGGCCTGCTGGTAGCAGTCCGTCGCCTGGCCATGGTGGCCGGCCTTGTGGTGTGCGTAGCCCAGGCTGTCCAGCGCGTTGGCCACGTCTTCGGGGCTGCTGCCGGCCTCGCGGAACTTCTCCAGCGACCGGCCGCAGACGCTGAGCGCTTCGGGGTAGTCGCCCAGAACGGCATGGAACCAGCCGATCGAGTTCAGGGCCAGTGCCTGCCCGTGCAGGTCCCCGGCCACCAGGTAGCACTCCAGCCCGCGCTGAGCCCGGGTCAGCGCCTCATCGTAACGGCCCTGATAGCCCAGGGTGACGGCCACCGAGTTGTGCGCGTAGGCCTGCCCGGCCTGGTCACCGCGCTCGGTGTGGATGCTCAGCGCCAGTTCCAGGTGAGCGTGGGCCTCCTCGTAGCGGCCGAGCCTGCCGTTGGCATAGCCGAGCCGCTGATGGGCGTAGGCCTGGACCGCCTGGTCGCCCAGCCGCTGCGCGGCGGCCAGGGCGATCTGCCCGGCCGATGCCCAGTCGTGCCAGCGGCCACGCATCTCATGGAAGCGGGACAGCGCCCACGGGATCTGCCACGCATGGGTGTCGAAACCACCGGCCAGCGCCTGCCCGGTGGCGGCGATCAGCGCCCGGTTCTCGGCCTCGAACCAGGCCAGCGCCTGCCCCGCGTCGGCTATCTGCTCCGGCTGCACTCCGGGCAGCAGCGCCGCCAGCGTGACCCCCCTGCGGGTGGGATGCAGCTTCAGCGACGCTGGGTACGCCGTGTGCAGGTAATGGTCGAGCAGGCGGCCGGTGGCTGCCCGCTGACAGGCCGCGCTGTCGGCCGACTGCGTCAGGTCAGCGGCATAGGCGCGCAGCAGGTCGTGGCTGGAGAACCGGCCCGCGGCGTCCTCGGCCAGCAGGTGTGCCCTGGTCAGCTCCGCGAGCCTGCGGCGTGCTTCATCCAGCGGCAGCCCAGCCAGGCTGGCCACGGCCGCGGCGCTGATGTCCGGGCCGGTGCGCAGCCCCAGCAGCCGGAACAGCCGGGCCGCCGGAGCGTCCAGCTGCTGATAGGACCAGGAGAGCACGGCCCGGACGTTGGCCGCCGCGTGCCCGGCATCCAGTGCGTCCAGCCGCTTGCGGGCATCACGCAGCTCAGCGGCCAGCGATGACAGCGACAGCTGCGGCCGGGTGGCCGTACGGGCGGCGGCGATGCTCAGCGCCAGTGGCAGCCGCGCGCACAGCCCGATCAGCTCCTCCACCGCCCGCTGGTCGCCGTCGACCCGCTGCGGGCCCAGGTGACGGGTGAGCAGTTCGGCCGCCTCGGCGTCGGTGAGCACATCCAGGGTGAGCGGGAACGCCCCCTCGGCCGCCACCAGGCCGGTGAGCTCGCTGCGGCTGGTCACGATCACCATGCAGCCAGGACTGGCCGGGATCAGCGGGCGGACCTGGTCAACATCGCGGGCATTGTCCAGCAGCACCAGCATCCGCTTGCCCGCCAGCAGGCTGCGGTACAGGGCCCCCTGCCCGGCCAGCCCGGCCGGGATCCGCGTCGCCGGCAGGGCCAGTGCCTCCAGGAACAGCATGATGGCCTCGGCCGTGGGCATCGGCGGCCCAGCCGGGTCGAAACCGCGCAGGTTCACATACAGCTGGCCATCCGGGAACTGGCCGGCTATCTCGTGCGCGAACCGCAGCGCCAGCGTGGTCTTGCCGATCCCGGCCGTCCCCTCGATCACTGCGATCACCGGCGTATGGTTCGTCTCCGCTGTCCCGGCCGCCTCGGCAGCCAGCCCAGCCAGCGTCTTGAGCTCCTCGGCCCGGCCAGTGAAATGCCGCGTCGCCGCGGGCAGCTGCCTCGGCACGATGACATCCTGCGCCGCCGCCGGACGGTCACCCGCAACATGACGGTCGCCGGCGAGATGACGGCCGTCGCCAACATGACGGTCGCCCAGGTCCGCCGGCTCGCTTCCCGCTGGCAGCAGCAGCTCACCGTCGGCAGCCAGGATGCGCTGGTGCAGGAGCCTGAGCTCGGGACCGGGATCGATGCCGAGCTCATCGGCCAGGACACGCCGCACGTCCTGGTAGGCGGCGAGGGCATCGGCCGACCGGCCGCTGCGGTACAGGCTCAGCATGAGCTGCGCGTGGAACTGCTCCTGCAGGGGATGAGCCGCCACCGCCTGGCGCAGCTCCGCCACGACCTCGCCGTGCCTGCCGAGGTGCAGATCGGCGTCGATCCGCGCGGCCAGCACCTGCAGCCGCTGATCTTCGATGGCCGGGACCTCACGGCCCCGCAGCAGCCGCGAGGGCACGTCGGCGAGCGGCTCGCCCCGCCACAACCCGAGCGCTTCGCGCAGCAGCTCCGCCGCCTCCACCCATGCCCCGGCCCCGGCGGCCGCGTGGCCGCGCGCGGCCAGCAGAGCGAACCTGCGGACATCGAGCTCGTCGTCGACCTTGATCAGGTAACCGGGCGGCTGGGTCTCGATCAGGTCGGTGCCGGATGGGCTCAGCGTTGCCCGCAACCGCTGAACTGCACTGTGCAGGGCGCCTCTTGCGCCCACCGGCGGCTGGCCTTCCCACAGGATCTCGGCGAGAGCGTCCAGGCTGACCGCACGCCCGGCGTTCAGCAGCAGTGCCGCCAGCAGGACGCGCTGCCTGGGCGCCGACACCGGCACACACCGCGCGCCGTCACGGACTAGCAGCGGTCCGAGCAGCCCGAATTCCACTTCTCAACCCCGTCTCAGCAAAATGCCCGCTGTGGCAGCGCGGCACGGCCACGCCGAGACACAACAGCATCGTGAGCCATCAGTGAGCCACGGCCTTCATACTGACGGCGCTTCGTGAGCAATCGCTGGCATTGTGAGGATTCTATTCCTGCCTGGGGCCGGTGAGGTTGCTGCTGCTGCGACTTCGCATCGACGGAGAGTGGAGGGGTCTGTGCGGCGATGACCGTCCACGGCATTGACACGCTCTGCTGGTCATCCGCTGCCGGCACCCGCCGGGCTGGCTGGCCCGCCAGTGCGCACGGCCCTGGCCACGAACTTCTGCGGATGCAGAGGTGGCCGCTGCGCAGCCACCTGGAACTGCGGGCACTGCCCGCGTCCGTCCGCTCCGCGCGGCAGCACGCCACAACCACCCTCCACGAGTGGCAGCTCCAGGCTCTCGCCGACTCGGTCGAACTCCTCGCCTCCGAGCTCGTCACCAACGCGGTACGCGCCTCAGCCAGCGCCGCACCACAGATCCGGTTCTGGCTCACCTCGGACCGGCGCAGTGTCCTCATCCAGGTGTGGGATGGCGGTCATAGTCATCCCATCCGCCAGGCTGGCGGCCCCGACGCCGAAGCCGGACGGGGACTGCTGATCGTGGAAACCCTCAGCACACGGTGGGGCTGCTACGCCTCACAGCAGCAGGACGGGAAGATCGTCTGGGCCGTCTGCACCCACTGAGTCGCCGGCCCCCCAAACGCGGGCCGGGGCTCCGTCCCTCCCCCCCGGCGGACGGAGCCCCGGTCGCGCCACATTGCTACCGGCACCCCAGTGCTGTCGGCGCGGCGGCAGGCTGTGCCGGGCACGGGCCGCCGCACCAGATGCCCGGCCGTGCTGTTGGTCAGCGTCGCGGTGATGCCGCCATCGTGAAGAAGCCGTTACTCACGTCCCGGGCGGAGCGGCGTCCTGATTCGTGGCGAGAGGCGAACTTTGCGAAGAGAGCGGCGGTTTGCTTGCCCAAATCGTTATCTGCGCTTAACCTCGCGGCAGGCGAGGTGTTACTCCGCGCTATGCGGATTGACCATAGATCCACACTGCAGTGACCCAGCCGTCCCGGGAAACCGGGCCGGGCCGGGACCGGTGCCGGGGTCCGCTGGCTGGCTGGCGGGCCGGCCAGGCGGGCATGCCGTCTGGCGCCCGGCCGGCCTGCCGGGGAACTGGTGGTGGCCAGCGCGCGCATGAACCCTCGCGCCAGGGAATAACTCCTGGATAGCAGGATGCGGAGCAGAGAGGGGCGCGCGGTGAGCGGCACAGTCGCAGTAACGCTGATCGGTGTCCTCCTGCTCGCCATCTTGCTGCTGCTGGGATACGTGCTCCGCGTGCTGAGAACGACCGCCGACCCCGCCCCGGACACGGCCCCGGCCGCCGATGAGCAGCAGCCAGCCGCGATCGCCGCCAACCCGGCCGCCCTCGCCGAAGCCACCAGGGAAGCGGAGACGATCCGCGCCACCGCGCAGTCACAGGCCGCCGGCATCGTGAGCCGGGCCAGGGAAGCCGCCGGACAGGCCGAACGCAGCCGCCGCCAGCTAGATGACGAGATCGCCGCGGCACGGGACGAGGCCGCCAGCCTGCGCGGCGACCTGGAGCGCCGCGAAGCCCGGCTGGCCGAACGCGAACAGCGGCTCGACGAGGAGGTCCGCAAGCTCGAGGACAGGTCATCCTTGCTGGAGCAGTTGCGCGGCGAGCTCGAGCGCGAACGCACCGACCTGGACCGGCTCGGCGAACAGCGCCGGGAGGTGCTGGAGCAGACCGCCGGGCTCAGCGCGGCGCAGGCCAAGGCGGAGCTGGTGGCCGGCATCGAGGGCCAGGCCAAGCGGGAGGCCGTGCTGACCGTCCGGGAGATCGAGCACGACGCGCGCCGTGACGGTGACGAGCGGGCCCGCAAGATCGTCACCCTGGCCATCCAGCGCGTGGCCAGCGAGCAGACCAGCGAGTCCGTCGTCTCGGTGCTGCACCTGCCGGGCGATGAGATGAAGGGCCGGATCATCGGCCGTGAGGGCCGCAACATCCGGGCCTTCGAGTCGGTCACCGGGGTCAACCTGATCATCGACGACACCCCCGAGGCCGTGCTGCTCTCCTGCTTCGACCCGGTGCGGCGCGAGGTGGGCAGGCTCACCCTGGAGCGGCTGGTGCTCGACGGCCGCATCCACCCGCAGCGGATCGAGGAAGCGCACGAGCGCAGCAAGGCCGACGTCGAGCAGCTGTGCGTCCGGGCTGGGGAAGATGCCCTGGTCGACCTCGCCATCACCGAGATGCACCCGGAGCTGGTGACCCTGCTCGGCCAGCTCCGCTACCGCACCTCCTACGGCCAGAATGTGCTCAAGCACCTGATCGAGTCGGCGCACATCGCCGGCATCATGGCCCACGAACTCGGCCTGGACGCCAGCCTGCTCAAACGTGGCACCCTGCTGCACGACATCGGCAAGGCCCTCACCCACGAGGTCGAGGGCAGTCACGCGCTGATCGGCGCGGAGATCGCCCGCCGCTACGGCGAGCCGGAAGACGTCGTGCACGCCATCGAGGCGCATCACAACGAGGTCGAGGTGCGCACGGTCGAGGCGGTACTGACCCAGGCCGCCGACGCAATCAGCGGCGGCAGGCCGGGCGCGCGCCGCGAGTCGCTCGAGGCTTACGTCAAGCGCCTCGAACGGCTGGAGCAGATCGCCTCCGCCCACGAAGGCGTCGAGAAGGTCTTCGCCATGCAAGCCGGCCGCGAAATCAGGGTCATGGTCAAACCCGACCAGGTAGACGACATCCACGCCCAGGTCATCGCCCGCGACGTGGCCAAGCAGGTCGAGGAGGAACTCGCCTACCCCGGCCAGATCCGCATCACCGTAGTCCGCGAGTCCCGCGCCACCGAATACGCCCGCTGAGGGTCGCTGTCCGCCGTTAGGCCCGCTCGCGACATTTCTTTTTCATCTGGAAAGAAAGAAAACCAAGGGCGGTGGTCAGCGAACCCACAGCGGAACCTTCGGCGGGAGCGGCGTGAGGACGGGCGGGGCAGAACCCGGGACGCGTACGCTTGCGTCGACATGTCTGCTTCCCGTACTTACCAGGTGCGCACCCACGGGTGCCAGATGAACATGCACGACTCCGAGCGGCTCGCCGGGCTGCTGGAGGATGCCGGCTACCAGCGGGCCGGCGATGGCGCGGTGCCCGACGTGGTGGTGTTCAACACCTGCGCCGTGCGGGAGAACGCGGACAACCGGCTGTATGGCAACCTGGGGCAGCTGCTGCCGGTGAAGAACTCGCACCGCGGGATGCAGATCGCCGTGGGTGGCTGCCTCGCGCAGAAGGACCGGGGCGAGATTCTGCGGCGTGCGCCGTGGGTGGATGTGGTGTTCGGCACGCACAACATCGGATCCCTGCCGGCCTTGCTCGACCGGGCGCGGGTGCTGGACGAGGCGCAGGTCGAGATCGCGGAATCGCTGGAGCGGTTCCCCTCGACGCTGCCCACCCGGCGGGAGTCCGCCTATGCGGCGTGGGTCGCGATCTCGGTGGGCTGCAACAACACGTGCACATTCTGCATCGTGCCGAGCCTGCGCGGGCGGGAGAAGGACCGTCGGCCTGGCGACGTGCTGGCCGAGATTCAGGCGCTGGTAGCGGGCGGGGCTGTCGAGGTTACCCTGCTCGGCCAGAACGTGAACTCCTATGGTGCCGAGTTCGGTGACCGGCAGGCCTTCGGCAAACTGCTGCGCAGCTGCGGCGGGATCGGCGGGCTGGAGCGGGTGCGGTTCACCTCGCCACACCCGCGCGACTTCACCGATGACGTGATCGACGCGATGGCGCAGACGCACAATGTCATGCCGCAGCTGCACATGCCGCTGCAGTCCGGTTCGGACGCGGTGCTGCGGGCGATGCGGCGGGCCTACCGGCGGGACAAGTACCTGGCGATCCTGGAGCGGGTGCGGTCCGCGATGCCAGAGGCCGCCATTACCACCGACATCATCGTGGGCTTCCCCGGGGAGACCGAGCGTGACTTCGCCGGCACGCTGGACCTGGTCGCGCAGGCGCGCTTCGCCGGGGCGTTCACGTTCCAGTACTCGCAGCGGCCCGGCACCCCGGCGGCCAGCATGGACGGCCAGGTGCCCGCCGGGGTGGTCAGGGAACGGTACGGCAGGCTCGTCGCCCTGGTCGAGGAGATCACCCTGGCCGAGAACCAGCGGCAGGCAGGGCGCGAGGTCGAGGTGCTGGTGGCCGAGGGCGAGGGGCGCAAGGACGGGGCGACGCACCGGATGTCAGGGCGCGCGCGGGACAACAGGCTGGTGCACTTCGCCCCGGCCGGCACCGCGCCGCGTCCTGGGGACCTGGTCACCACCGTGGTGACCAGAGCCGCGCCGCACCACCTGATCGCGGACGGCGCGCCGGTCTCGGTCCGCAGGACCCGCGGCGGCGACGCCTGGCAGGCCCGCCAGCCGGGGGAGGGTGGTCCGACGGGGGAGGGCGGTCCGGCGGGGCAGGGCGGTCCGGCGGGGCAGAGCGGATCGGCGGGCCCGGTGCTGCTCGGCCTGCCAGCGCGCCGCCAGCCTGCCGGATAGCCGCGCCGATGGGGGCGTGCGTCGTCGCGGTGGTGGGGGCCACGGCCACCGGGAAGTCGGGCCTGGCCATCGCCTTGGCCCAGGCGCTCGGCGGCGAGGTGGTCAATGCCGACTCGATGCAGCTCTACCGGAGGATGGACATCGGGACGGCCAAGCTTTCCGTTGCCGAGCGCGCCGGTGTGCCGCACCACCTGCTCGACATCTGGGACGTCAAGCAGCCGGCCAGCGTGGCTGAGTACCAGTTGCTGGCCCGCGCCGCCATCGACGATATCCAGGCGCGCGGGCTGGTGCCGATCCTGGCCGGTGGCTCGGGCCTGTACGTCCGCGGCGCGCTCGACAAGCTCAGCTTCCCGCGCACGGACCCGGAGCTGCGCCAGCGCCTCGAGGCCGAGCTGGCCGAGAACGGCCCTGGGCCGCTGCACGAGCGGCTGGCCGGGCTTGACGCCGAGGCCGCGGCGGCCATCCTGCCCAGCAACGGGCGCCGGATCGTCCGCGCGCTCGAGGTGATCGAGCTGTCCGGCGAGCCGTTCAGCGCCACGATGCCGGAGTACGAGTCGGTCTACCCCTCGGTGCAGATCGGTATCAAGGTGGGCCGCGAGGAGCTCGACGCGAGGATCGCCGCCCGGGTGGACCGGATGTGGCAGGACGGCTTGGTGGCCGAGGTGCGCGAGCTTGAGCGGCGCGGCCTGCGGGACGGCCTGACCGCCAGCCGCGCCCTGGGCTACCGTGAGGTGCTGCGGTTCCTGGCCGGGGAGTGCTCGCTAGAGCAGTCGCAGCAGGACACGGTGCGCGGGACCAGGAAGTTCGCCCGGCGCCAGGAGTCCTGGTTCCGCCGCGATCCCCGGGTGCACTGGCTGAATGACGGCCGCGGTTCGGCGGCTCTGCACGCCTCAGCTCTGCTTTTTACCCGAAAGTCGCGTCACGCAAAATGACTTGCCTGGGTGCTGCGGTCTGAACCGGCCCGATCACTCGCGCGGACCCGCAGGGGCCCGCACTCGCGATGCGGTTTTGCATGACGCTCCGGGCACTACGATCGGCG
>DASXMU010000099.1:0-1604 GCA_036495485.1 Streptosporangiaceae bacterium | reverse complement strand
TATCAACCCGGACCTCGTCCGCGCGCAGGTCGAAGGCGGCCTCGTCTGGGCGCTGGGAGCCGCCGCGTGGGGCGAGGTCGTGCTCGGCGACGGCGGCACGATCGCCACCCAGAACTTCGACACCTTCCCGGTGATGCGGATGCAGTCGGTGCCGCAGATCGAGGTCCTGCTGATCGAGTCGAGCGAACCGCCCACCGGGGTCGGGGAGGTCAGCGTCCCCACCGCCGCGCCCGCGCTGACCAACGCGATCGCGGCGCTGACCGGGACGCGGATCCGCCAGTTGCCGATCGTCAAGACCATGAAGGTCTACTGAGGAAGGAACCCGACATGCCTGACGCGGCCGAAACCGCCGACATGGTCATCGTCGGCGGCGGCTCGGCGGGAGCGGTACTCGCGGCCTGTGGGGCTCGATTATTGGATCGGGTCTGGGCGGGCTGGTGGGCTGAGATCATCGCTGAGTGATCATTTCGGTCGTCTACCTGACCATTCGTTGTCTGCCGGGCTGCCTGGCAGTGCTGACCCGGCGCCAGTTGTCGAAGGACGCCGAGCTGCTGGTACTCCGGCACGAGAACGCCGTGCTGCGCCGTCAGGTCAGCCGGGTCCGCTACCAGACGGGCGACCGGCTCTGGCTTGCGGCACTGTCGCGGCTGATCCCCCGACGCCGGTGGGGCGAGGTGTTCACGGTGACACCCGCGACGCTGCTCGCCTGGCACCGTCGGCTGGTCACGCGCCGGTGGGACTACACGGGCCGGCGCCGTCCCGGACGGCCGTCCACGGTGGCCGCGATCCGCAAGCTGGTGATCCGCATGGCGACGGAGAACCCCACCTGGGGGCACCGGCGGGTGCAAGGTGAGCTGGTCAGGCTCGGCCATCGGATCGCCGCCTCCACGGTGTGGCAGATCCTGCATGACGCCGGGATCGACCCCGCGCCCCGCCGCGCGGGCCCGACCTGGAAGCAGTTCCTGACCGCCCAGGCCCGCGGCATCATCGCCGTCGACTTCGTCCACGTGGACACCGTGCTGCTGCGGCGCATCTAGGCGCTGGTCATGATCGGGCACGGCACCCGCCGGGTTCACCTGGCCGGCCTCACCGCGCACCCGGACGGCGCCTGGATGACTCAGGCAGCCCGCAACGTCTTGATGGATCTCGGCCATCGCGCGACCTCGGTCAAGTTCCTGATCAGGGACCGGGCGGGCCAGTTCACCAGCTCTTTCGATGCCGTGTTCACTGCGGATGGCATCAGGATTCTCCCTATCCCACCGCAGGCACCCAGGGCGAACGCGACCTGCGAAAGGATCATCGGTACCCTGCGCCGGGAACTCTTTGACCGGTTGCTGATCGTCAATGAGCACCACCTGCGACGAGTGCTGATCGAGTACCTGCAGCATTACAGCACTGCCCGGCCGCACCGCTCCCTCGGCCAGATCACACCAGCTCAAGCGGGCAGCCAGCCGCCGGAGCCGGTCAACCTCGCCGACCACCGGATCCGCCGGAAGCAGGTTCTTGGGGGGCTTACCCGCGAGTACTACATCGCCGCCTTACCATCTGCGGGGCTACGGAAAGACGCAGGTCACCGCCCGAGTCATATTTCCGAGCCCCACAGG
>DASXMU010000098.1:0-7376 GCA_036495485.1 Streptosporangiaceae bacterium | reverse complement strand
CAGGTCACCTCGCGCCAGGCGGCCGCCTCATCCAGCAGCGCGTCCACGTCCGGCGCGACCGCGCGCGGCACCCGGCACAGCAGCTGACCGCGCAGCTGCCCCGGCTCGGTGCGCAAGATCCTGGCCGACTCGGCCACCGCGGTCTCCAGCACCCGCAGTTCCCTGACCGCGTCCGGCGCCGGCGCGAGCCGCTGCGCCACCTGGATGTCGGCGACCAGAGCGTCGGCGCCCACGCTGGCCAGCTTCGCGGCCAGGTAGTCCACCGAGGTGACCAGCTCGCGGATCCGCTCGTAGCGGCCGTTCGGCGCCAGCACGGCGGGCACGTAGTGCTCCAGGACGTCGGCGTCGAACCGGCACGTCATAACATGCTCCCCTCGATAGCTTTTTCCATCTTGGCCCGGACCAGGCTCATGTCCTGCCGGCTGGTCACGAAGCCGGCGAAGCTCGCGTGGGCCAGCGCGAAGTGGTTCTCACCGCCGGTCACCGATGTAGTGAGGAACCCGGACCACCAGCGCAGCACCGTGCGCGTGGTCTCCAGCGACTCCCCCGCGAACCGGGCCAGCCGCTCAGCCGGCATCGGCCGTGGCCAGAGCGCCAGGACGGCCAGGATGGCGAACTGCCGCTCCGGCGAGATCCCGCCGTGCCCGTGCACGGTGAACTGCTGCTCCAGGTGCCGGTAGTACGCCTGCAGGCCATGCGGCAGCGCGGTCAGCGTGTCGCAGCTGTCCCCGCCCAGCCCGCACTCGCGCACCGACCACAGGACGTGCCGCAGGTAGAGGAAGTTGCCCTCGCTGCGCTCGGCCAGCAAGCTGGTGAACGCCGCCTCGTCCAGGCCCAGCCCGGCCAGCCGGCCGGTCATGACCGTCGCATGCCGGGCCAGGAAAGCGCCGATGTACTCCCTGGCGTCGGTGCGGCCCTCCGCGTCCCGCCCGTCGATCAGCAGATCGCGGCGGTCATCCACGAACAGCTCGATGCCGTTCAGATCCCGCACCGTCAGCACGAAAATGACGCCGGGCGGCAGCGCCGAGGGCAGGAACAGCGGGTTGCCGGTGGCGCTGGCCGCTGCCTCGTCGACGGCGTCGACGGCGACCACCACCCGCTGGTCCTTGGCCGCCGCCTCCTCCAGCAGCCGCAGCAGCGTCGCGCCGTCGGCGGTGACGTCCTCGGGCAGCCGGTCATAGGGCAGGTGGTACTTCAGGATCAGCCGGGCGCACACGTTGCGCAGGAACTTCTCCGCGGACGTGACCCCGGCCAGCGCGCTGTTGTAGTGCCGCACCAGCTTGCCCTCCCGGGCCAGCGCGGCCAGCAGCGCGGTCTTGCCGACACCCGGCTCACCTCCGATGACCACGTAACCAGAGGGGAACCGGGGATCGTCCAGGGTCGCCGCCAGCCGCTCCAGCAGGCTCCGGCGGCCGATGAACTCCTCGCCGGGTTCGCTGGCCAGCCCGCTGTAGTGGCTCAGCTCGGCGGCCAGCGCGCTGTTGTCATGCAGCAGCCCGGCCGCGTCCGGACCGGCCTGGCCGGACCGCAGCACGCGGGCCAGATCCTCGCGGCCGATGGCGGTCAACGCGGCGTGCAGGTCATCGAGCCTGCCGCGGTTCGACAGCCAGTCCCAGATGGCGTGTGGTTCCTCACCACGGGCGAATCCGTTCTGCTCGTGCGGGCGGATGCCGACGTAGTCGGCCAGGTCCAGCCAGCTCCCGGCAAGCCGGTTGTGGAACGCAATGCGTACTCCGGGTGGATAGGTCATGGCTCCGCCGACTGCAGTACGTCGGCCAGGTCGGACCGGCCGATCTCGTTGAGTGCGGCTGGCAGCGCGTGCAGCCGCATCCGGACCTCGAGCCACTCCCACAGGTCCCGTGGCTGCTGACCGTGCCGGAACCTGGCCTTCACGTGGAGTGGCACATCGAAAATGTCGGCGACGTCCTCCCAGTCCGCGTGCAGCCGCTGGCACACCGCCACCTTCACGCGTCCTGGGTAGGTCTTCCCCGTCTTGCCTGGCGGGGCCGCCGCAGCGCGGCCCGGGCCGGCCGCGGGAGAGGACCCGGCCAGCACGGCGACCGCGAACCGGGCGGCGGCCTCCGCGGCGTACCGGTGCCAGGCGTCGTTCTTCGTACCGTCGGCGAAGTCGCTGACCGCCTTGACCATGAGGAACCCGGGTCCGTTCTGATAGGCCGCCAGCGCCACGCCCAGGCTCTCCATCTCGATGCCGATCGCCTTGGGCCAGGCGAGCCGCAGCCGGGCCAGTGTCGCCCGGTCGGCGAGCACCTTGTCACCGGTCAGCACCGGTCCCACGTGGACCAGCGGGCGGATGCGCCGCTCCGGATCGTCGGGCCGCGGCGTGCCGATAGCGTCGGCCCAGTCGGTGGGGCGCAGGCTCCGGGCCCGGGCCAGCAGCTCCACGTCGGGCCGGTAGACCTCGTAACGCCTGGCAGTGTCCCCCGGGGTCACCTTGGCCAGCTCGTACCCGACCACCTGATCTGGGACGAGGATGTCGCCGGGCCGCATGTCCGCCGACGAGCCTGGAGCCCCGCCGGCGATGCCCACCAGCATCACCCGCGCCGGGTTCCAGACCCCGATCACCCGCTCGGTGGCCTGGGCCGCCCCCGCGTTGCCCATGCCGCCGATCGGGAAGACCAGAACCCGCTGCCCGGCCACGGTCCCCAGGTGCAGGGACAGGCCCTTCCACCGCACGACCGAGCAGTCCCCGATGGCTTCGACGATGGCCGCCTCCTCCACATCGAGCGCGGCCGGGATGGCCACGTCCACCCGCAGCGACCGGTCGGTGCGGACGTTGACACCCGCATGACTGGCGTGACTGGACATGGTCATGAACTGGCATGCCCCGGTCGGCGGAGTCTCGATCAGCGGGTCCGCGCCCGCTATCTGGATCACCGCCGTGCCCTGTTCTGCCGCCGGTGGAGCACGCCACCGGCTCTTATGTAGGTCATGAACTCCCCCGCGTTCCGAACTTCTTGCCCACGATCGTCCGCCTTCATCGGCATTTAGCTCGACCTTCGCACCCATAGCGTGACTAATGCTTCTACCGGTTTTCTTCCTCGGCGGTCGCCGCGGCCAAAGCCGTGACCGCCGTCATGCTGACCTCCTCCCGCCCGCACGGAAGGCGGGCCTGAATTTCGTGTACGGCATGGTCAGCGCAGACCCAGGCGAGGTCCAGCGCGACCGGGGCCGGCAAGGTCAGATCGCCCTGGGCAATTGGGTGCACGACCACCAGTGCACTCACGAAGTGGTCGTCCGGCAGGATCTCCCGCCAGTGCCAGACGGCGGCGATCAGCGGGCCCACCGACTGCCCGGTGTACATGCCGTCACAGTGGATACGGCCGCTGGCCGTGGCGATGACGTACTGGCCAGGCGGCCACGCAACCGACTCGATGAGCATGACCTGGCGGCCAGCACTGATCGCGTGCTGGATGCGCGGCGCGCCGGTGTCCACCGGGCGGATGCCCTGGAAGATCTGGACGTTCGGGAACGCGAACAGGTCGGCGAGCAGGACACCGGTCCGCATGGCCACGTCGTGCGCGGTGGTGCCGATAGGGCGCAGCGCGCGCCGCTCGCTGTCGGTGATCGAGTCGAGGCTGCCGTGATAGCGGCGAAATAAGAGGGTGGCTGGCCCACCGGGACCAGCGGCCCAGCGATCCCCGGGCTTCATCATCGTTACCACCGTCACTCTCGGGACTCCTCCGGATCACGTTCGCCCATTGCAGCAGGGGTAGCTACCAAGTTGCTTCCGTTTTGCTGCCGGGGTAGGCGCCGACCCCTCTGCTCGCGTAGCGTCGGTAGATCACCGCAGATGCGAGGCCTGATGCGTCCCTATGGGAGGCGCGTGTGATCATCTACCGGTTGCTGGGAGAGCTGGAGATCGGCCTGAAGGGTCCTTTACTCGACCTGCCGGGTGGTCCCACCCTGATCGTGCTGGCCGCTCTGCTGGTCAACGCGAACCGGCGGATGTCCAAGACCGATCTGATCCGGGTGGCCTGGGGCAGCGAGGACGTCCACGAGGCCCAGCTGCACAAGCGGGTGAACGCGGTGCGCACTCTGCTCAACGAGATCGGCCGGCGCGGGGATCTGCGGACCCATTCCGGGTTCGGGTACGAGATGCGGGTCCCCGAGGACACCGTCGACGCGCTGCTGTTCCAGCGGCTGGTCCGGGAGGCCGACGAGGCCGGGACCAGCGGGCGCGGCGAGGAAGAGATCGGCCAGCTGCGGCAGGCGCTGGGGCTGTGGCGGGGGCCCAAGCCGCTGGCGAACGTGCCGGGCGATGCGTTCCATCTGGACACCCTGGCGCTGGAGCGACGGCACAAGCGGGCCGCGGTGCGACTGTTCGAGCTGGAGCTGGAGCGCAGCAACCACGAGCGCATTCTGGACGAGCTGGTTTCGATCGCCGGGTTTTACCCTTCCGACCGGCGGCTGTGCGAGCAGTTGATGACCGCCGCCTACCGGTGCGGGCACGTGACGGACGCGACCAGCGCCTACGAGCGCTACCGGGCCGCGCTGGACGAGGAGACCGCCGGCGAGCCGGACCCGCTGCTGCGCAACCTGTACTTCGCGATCGGCCGCCAGGAGGAGACGGCGATCGAGTCGGCGGAGTCAGCCATCGCCAGGCGCACCGGGGCGGCGGGGCGCCCGGGGGTCACCGTGCGCCCGGTGGTGACCGTGCCGCGGCAGCTACCGCCCCCATTGGACCTGGTCGGGCGGGAGGACATGACGGCAGAGGTGTCCTGGCTGCTGCGCCGCAGGCCCGGTGCCACGGCGCCGGTGCTGGTGATCTCCGGGCCGGGCGGGATCGGCAAGACCGCGCTGGCGCTGCGGGCCGCGCACGAGGCCGCCAGCCGCTACCCGGACGGGCAGCTCTATATGGAGCTGCGCGGCACGGTGGGTGTGGTGGCCGACACCGGTGAGGTGGTGGCGCAGTTCCTGCGGGCGTTTTCGGTGCCGCGAGTGCCGGATACGACGGCCGAGCGGCTGGCGGCCTACCGGACGCTGCTGGCCGAGCGGCGGGTGCTGATCGTGCTGGATGACGCGGCCGAGGAGGCGCAGGTGGCCGACCTGGTGCCGGCCAACCCGGGGTGCGCGGTGCTGGTGACGGCGCGGCAGCGGCTGCCGCAGATCAGCGGGGCGCATCATGTGGCGCCGCTGGAGCCGTTGCGGCGGGCCGAGGCGACCGAGCTGTTCCTGCGGGTGGCGCGGGATGCCGGGATCGCCCTGGAGGGGGATCTGGACGCGGTGGACCGGGTGGTGACGCTGTGCGGCGGGCTGCCGCTGGCGCTGCGCATCGCCGGGGCACTGCGGGCGCACGACCGTTTCCGGTCCACCGCCGAACTTGCGGATCATCTGGCCCGGCAGGGGCCGGAAGGGTTCGTCTACGGGCAGCTCAACGTGGCACGCACGATCGGGGCCGGGCTGGACCGGCTGGATGCCGGTGCGCGGCAGCTGTTCCTGGGGCTTGGCCTGCTGCCGCTGACCAGCTACGGCCTGTGGACGGCCGCCGCCCTGCTCGATGGCAGTGGCGTGGACCCGGCTGCAGCGTTGTCTCAGCTCACCGAGAGTTTCATGATCGAGCAGACCGGGTCCAAACTTCGCTGTACCTTCCACGATCTAACCCGGGAATACGTTTGGGGCCGTGCGCTGGCTGAGTATCCGGGGGATCGGGAGAGTGTGCCTCGCCGCGTCTACCTCGCCCTGCTGACCTTGGTCCGGCACGCCCACAGGGCACTGTATGGCGGCGACTTCGAGGTAGTGCACAGTGATCTCGCTGACTGGCAGGCACCGGCCGAGGTGCTGGCCGAGGTGGACGAATCACCGCTGGACTGGTTCGAGAAGGAGCGGGCCAGCATCCGGGCGGCGGTCGAGGACTGCGCCGCGCTCGGCCTGACCGCCATCTGCTGGGATCTGGCGGTCTCGGCGCACGAGTTCTACACGATCAACGGGTATCACGACGACTGGTACGCCACGCACACCGTGGCGCTCGATGCCTGCGAGAAGGCGGGTGACCGGCATGGTGAGGGGATCGTCCTCGCCTGTCTCAATCAGCCAGCGCTTCTCGCTAGCCTCGGAGCGGGCGCCAGGCCGAGTCTTGACGACTTGCAGCGTGCGGCCGACCTGCTCGCGGCATGCGGGGACCAGCACGGCCAGGCCATCGCGCTGCGCACGTTGGCCAACGCGCTGCGTCAGCACGGCCACCTCACCCGGGCGCTGACGCTGTTCGGCGATGCACTCCGCCACTACACCAGCAGCGGGGACACCGTGGGGCGCTGCCAGGCCCTGCGCTTCATTGGGCAGACCCATCTCGACCTTGGCCAGCACGACCAGGCTCATCTCGTGTTGCGCGAGGCCGAGACAGCGGCCAGCGAATTGGGCAGCGATCGGCTGATAGCCCAGGCTCGCTACTGGAGTGGCCAGGCCTGCCTGGCCACTGGCGATATCGATAGTGCCCAGGTTGCCTTCGATGCCGTGTTCGGTGTCTATGGCAACACCCCTGGCGGGGGGCACGCCTATGCTTTGCACGGGCTGGGTCAGGTCGCCGGGCACAAAGGCGCGTACAGCGTCGCCGAACGGCACCTCACTATGGCCACCACTCTGGCCCACGATACGGCCAACGCGCCGTTGGAAGGCCGGATTTGGCTCTCGGCTGCCGATCTGCGTCAAGCTCAGGAGCGCCCCGATGAGCGGGCCATGGCGCTGCAGCGGGCCGTAGCAGTGTTTGCCAACGCCGACATTGTCTTCCTGCAAGCCCGAGCTCTTGCTGAACTCGCCCAGGCCATGATGAATCAAGGAGAGACCGCCGCCGCAGCAGCAGCCTGGACCCAGATCAATAACCTCTACGTAGCAGCGGACCTGTCAGAAGAAGATCGCATCCATCAGCGCCCGGATCTCTAGTTGGTTTCGGCGGAAACTACCGGATGCCGTAACAGTGGGATTGCCGCCCTGGCTAGCGCTTAACGCAGTGTGGCAAGGTCGATTGTGAGCGGGAATGGCTCGGTGACGTTCATAGTGCCGGTGTGGATTCCCGCGGAGGCGTAGGTACCGGTGGTGGGGTCGAGGCGGTAGCAGAAGACGGACAGAGTGCTATCGGCTTGGTTGTGCTCGATGCGCCAGTAGCAGGGGATACGGGCAGCCGCGTATTCGGCTGGCTTGTCGGTCTGGTCGGTGGTTACCGAGCCTGGTGACATGACCTCGACGACGAGCGCGCAGTGCTGGGGGCGCAGGACAGCGTCGTCGGGGAGGGAAGCGTCGTAGACGACGGCGTCGGGGCGCCGGTTGAGCAGTGGCACATCCCGCAGGCGCAGGTCGACATCGGTGGAGACGGCCAACGCGGGCTGGCACGCTGTCTCCAGGACGGTGGCGAGACGGCGGCC
>DASXMU010000097.1:0-14001 GCA_036495485.1 Streptosporangiaceae bacterium | reverse complement strand
GCAGGCGCATGACTCCTGGTGTGGGCGAGCCGGCCGCCCGCAGGTCCGCGCCGATCCGCTCGACCGTGCGCAGCAGCGCGGGCAGCAGGGTGCGGCGGGCCTCGGCGGCGCTGGTCCTGGCCGCGTGGGTGGCGATGTTGGCCGCGGCGGCCGGGCGGCCGGGGCGGCTGCGGATGGGAGCGGCCAGCGACCGCAGGCCCTCCTCCAGCTCCTGGTCGACCAGGGCCCAGCCCTGCTCGCGCACCTGGTCGAGCTCGGCCCGCAGCTGGCCGTGATCGATGATGGTGCGCGGGGTGAACGAGCGCATGCTGACCCGGTCCAGGTAGGCGTCGAGCTCCGGCGCGGGCAGCCCAGCCAGCAGCACCCGGCCCATCGAGGTCGCGTAGGCGGGGAAGCGGGTGCCGATGCTGATCGTCACCCGCATGATCCGCGAGGCGGGCACGCGGGCCACGTAGACGATGTCGGTGTCGTCGAGCACGGTGACCGAGGCAGATTCCTGCACCTCGGCGACCAGCCGTTCCAGGTGCGGCTCGGCGATCTGCGGCAGCGACAGGCTGGACAGGTAGGCGTAGCCGAGCTCGAGCACGCGGGGGGTCAGGGCGAACATCCGGCCGTTGGTGCGCACATAACCCAGCTCGGTCAGCGTCAGCAGGAACCGCCTGGCCGCGGCGCGGGTGAGCCCGGTGGCGCTGGCCACCTCGCTGAGCGTGAGCTCCCGGTGGTTCTCGTCGAACGCCTTGATCACGGCCAGCCCACGCGCCATCGACTGGACGAACTCGGGCCCACGTTCCGGTGCGGGCTCGGCCATGCCGGTCACGCCTTCAGCACGACGGCCAGGCCCTGGCCGACCCCGATGCAGATCGCGGCCAGTCCCCAGCCGCCGCCCCGGCGGTGCAGTTCGTGGGCGAGGCTGCCGAGGATCCGGGCGCCCGAGCAGCCGAGCGGGTGGCCGAGCGCGATCGCCCCGCCGTTGACGTTCACGACGTCAGGATCGAGATCGGGCCACTCGGCCAGGCAGGCGAGCGACTGGGCGGCGAACGCCTCGTTCAGCTCGACCGCGGCCAGATCCGCCCAGGTGATCCCGGCCCGCTTGAGCGCCGTCCTGGCCGCCTCCACCGGCCCGATGCCGAAGAGCTGCGGCTCGACCGCGCTCACGCCGCGGGCGGCGATCCTGGCCAGCGGGTCCCGTCCGGCCGCCTCGGCGCCTCGTTCGCTGCCAAGGAGCAGTGCGGCTGACCCATCGCTGAGCTGGGAGGAGTTGCCGGCCGTGACGGTCCCGTCCGGCCGGAAGGCGGGCTTGAGGCTGGCCAGCTTTTCCAGCGTGCTGTCCGCCCGGATGCCCTCGTCCGACTCCAGCCCGGCCACCGGCGTGACCTCGCCGGCGAACCTGCCGTCCTGCCAGGCCTGCGCCGCCCGCTGGTGGCTGCGCAGCGCGAACGCGTCCTGGTCCGCCCGGGAGATGGCGTACCGGCCGGCCAGGATCTCGGCTCCCTCGCCCAGGGCGGCCGTCCACTCGGCAGGCATCCGGGGGTTGACCATCCGCCAGCCCAGCGTCGTGGAGAACGCGGTCTCGTTGCCACGCGGGTAGGCGCGATCGGGCTTGGGCAGCACCCAGGGGGCGCGGCTCATCGACTCCACCCCGCCCGCGACGATCAGGTCGGCGTCGCCGGCCAGCACCGCCCGGTCGGCGGCGATGGCCGCCTCCAGGCCGGAGCCGCACAGCCGGTTGATGGTCGCGCCCGGAACCGTGGTGGGCAGCCCGGCCAGCAGGGCGGCCATCCTGGCCACGTTCCTGTTGTCCTCGCCGGCGCCGTTCGCGTCGCCGAAGTAGACGTCATCGAGCCGGGCTGGATCCAGGACCGGACTGCGGGCGAGCAGCGCGGAGATCGCGTCGGCCGCCAGGTCGTCCGGCCGGACCGCCGCCAGCGCACCGCCGTGCCTGCCGATCGGGGTCCGCACCGCGTCGATGATGAAGGTCATGCTGCCACCTCGTTCGCATCATGGCCGTCAGTTCGCATGACGAACGCTGTGTTGGACACTGTACTCATTCAGATATTCAGTTTCTTCAAAGAACTCGCTTCGGTGCTGCTGTCACCGCTTGTACCGACACTCGGACAGGCCCAAGGGCCTGCCCTCGCTGGCCGGTTGAAGAACCTTCATGGCCAGCGGAAATGGACGAAGACCCGGCCGAAGTTCTTCGAGTCCTTCTCCACCCGGTGGTAGAGCGCCTTGATCTCCTTCTGGTCCAGGAACTTGAGCACGTGCTTCTTCAGCGCGCCCGACCCCTTGCCGGGGATGATCTCGACCAGCGGCGCCTTCTTCCGCACCGCCTCGTCGATGATCGCCCGCAGGGCGCGGTCGATGTCGCCGCCCCGGTTGTAGATGTCGTGCAGGTCCAGCTTGAGCTTCATGGCGTGACCTCCACCCCCGATTGTGCCCCCCAGGTCGCCCGCGCCAAGGCGGCGCAGCAGGGCGGCTTTGATGGTCGGGCGGCTGCCGAAGACCAGCAGGAAGGCCGCCTCCCTGGCCAGCCGCTCGGCGTGGTGGCCGGCCAGCGCCGAGCCGCTGCCCTCCCACACGGCCAGCGCGTGCGCGGCCCGCACCGCAAACTCCGACGCCCTGGCCCGGGCGGCTGGCATGTCCGCGCTGTCCGCGCCGTCTAGCCCGGCCCGGCACTCGCGCAGTTCATCATCCAGCGAGGACGACCCGATCAGTGCGCAGCACCGGCGGGCCACACCAAGGGCCAGCGATCCGTTCAGCCGCAAGCCCTCGTGCTGGTACCGGACCGGGTCGTAGCTGTACTGGCCGATATAGCGGTCATCGGGCACCGGCAGCCCGGCGAAGCTGAGCCGGACCGTGGCGCTGGCGTTCACCGCGGCCAGCCGCATCGGGGCCACGGTCAGGCCCGGCTGCTCCCTGGCGTCAACCAGGAAGCTGACCACCATGTCGTCGCCCGGGGCACGCGCGGTGACCAGCAGCAGGTCGACATGCCCCCAGCCGGTCACCCAGGGCGCCTCGCCGTCGAGCAGCCAGCCATAGCTGGTCAGCGTGGCATGGAGCCGGGGCGGGCCGGGCAGCAGTCCGGCCAGGACCACCCCGGCCCGGATCTCGCCGCGGATGGCACCGGGCAGCAGCCGGGTCCGCAGCGCGGTCTGGGTCTGCCCGTCAAGCAGGGCCCGCAGCATGGTGAAGTGCTGGATCCAGACGAAGGTCGTGGCCAGGCAGGCCGAGGCCAGTTCCTCGACGATCAGCCCGGCGTCCTCGTAGCGCAGGCCGAGCCCGCCGGCCGAGGTGGGGGCGAAGATCCCGTACAGGCCGGCCTCGGCCAGCCCGCGCAGGTGCTCAGGGGGCAGCACGCCGGTCTCGTCCACCTGCGCCGCGTCCCGCCAGAACTGCGCGGCCAGATCGTGGACGGCGGCGATCACCGGTCCGCGGCACCCCACAGGCCCAGCGCCTCCCGGGCGGCGATGGCCGCCCCGCGGGCCCCGGCCATGTCCAGGTCGGGCACCAGCGCGAAGGATGCGACCTGCGCCTGCTCCTCGCGCAGGTCGGTGTGCTCGCGGACCTTGCCGAGGAACCAGTCGCGGAACTGCGGCGCGGCCTCCACCACGCCGCCACCCAGGAAGTACACGAGCGGGTCGGTGAAGTTCGCCGCGATCGACAGCACCCGGCCGAGTGCCATCGCCTGCTGGCCGAAGATCTCCAGCGCCATCGGATCCCCGGCCTCGCCGAAGCCGCGGACCATCTTGGCCGCCTTGGCCAGCGAGCCCACCTGGCCCAGCTCGTGGCCTGGGAACCTGGTCAGCCAGAAGGGCAGCAGGTTCTTCTCGATCCCGGTGAGCGAGGCGAAGCTCTCCGCGTCCCCGGTCAGCTCGCAGTTGCACAGTGGCACCGGCTGCCCGGGAGCCAGCAGGCCGTCCACCGGGATCCTGATGTGGCCGAGCTCACCGGCCATGCCCGCCGCGCCGCTCACCACCCGGCCCTGCTCGATCACGCCGCCACCGAGCCCGGTGCCGACGATGACCGACACCGACGAACTGGCGCCCGCCGCCGTGCCCAGCCGCATGTGGTGGGCGTAGAGCGCCGCGGCGTTCCCGTCGTTGTTGTAGACGACGGGCAGGCCCAGCGCACTCGCCAGAGCGCGGCGGATGTCATAGCCGCGCCACCGGGGATCCACGAAGTTGACCGCGCCCCTGGTCGAGATGACCCCGTCCGCGCTGGCCGGCCCCGGGGTGTCAAGCCCGACCGCGCGCACCCGACCGCGCGCTGTCCCGGTCACCTCCAGGACCTGCTCGAACGCGCCGCCCAGCGCGGCGATCGCCGCGTCCGGGCCTTCCTGCACCCGGCTGCGGGACTCCAGCATGGAATCCACCAGGAACCGGCCGGAGCTGTCCAGCACCGTGGCGTTGTTGGCCGTGCCGCCGTTGTCCAGGCCGACGACGACCTCTAGATCCTGATCAGGCATCCGGCGCCTCCTCGTCGGCTGAGCGTATAGCTCTGTGCCTGATGGTTTGCTATCCCATCCCGAGCCGGGCTGGGGTGTTCACCTTGTCGGCGGCAATCTTGAGTATCACCCGGCCGTGCGGGCCGATCGGGTTGCGGTAATCCGAGCCGGTGTAGCGGTTGGACAGCTCCTGGATGTGGCTGCGCGCCTGCTCGCCGCTGATCGTCTCGACGACGTGGCCGCGGACCTCGGACCAGTCGTAGGGGTTGTCGCTGGCGTGAATGAGCACGGTGATCCGCGGGTCCCTGCCGACGTTCTTCGCCCGCTGCCGCTGCGGCTCGGTGTTCACCAGGATGTGCTCTCCGTCGGTGTCCACCCAGGTGAGCAGCGCCTGCGGCTGACCGCCGGGCATCAGGGTCACCACCGTGGCCAGGTTCTTGCCTTTGGCCAGCCTGACCGTGTCCTCATCCAGGGCCATGCCTTCACTCCTTTGCTGGGGTTGTGCGCTGCCGGGTTCATGATCTCACTCACGGTTGCCGCGCCGGCGTGGCCCTCACGTTTCGGTCCGCCCAGCCGGGAACTATGGCGGGTATGACGCAGATACCACAGCCGGTGGCCGTCACCCTGGCTGGCGGGGTGGCCATGCCGCTTGTCGGCCTCGGCACCTGGCAGCTGCGGGGCTCCCGCGGCTACGACGCCATCCGGTTCGCCCTGGATGCCGGGTACCGGCACATCGACACCGCCACGATGTACGGCAACGAGGCCGAGGTGGGGCGCGCGCTCGGCGACAGCGAACTCGACCGCAAGGACGTGTTCATCACCACGAAGCTGCCATCCAGCAGCGTGGGCCGTGAACGGGACACGATCGCGGCCAGCCTGCGCGCGCTTGGCACCAGCTACGTCGACCTCTGGCTGGTGCACTGGCCGCCGGGCGGCCAGGCCTCGCCCCGGGTGTGGCGGGAACTGCTGACCGCCAGGGAACGCGGGCTCGCCAGGGCGGTCGGCGTGAGCAACTACAGCACCGGCCAGCTCGACGAGCTGATCGACGCCACCGGGGAGGCCCCGGCGGTGAACCAGATCCCGTGGAGCCCCTACCAGCACGACCCGGAACTGCTGGCGCAGAGCAAGGAACGCAAGGTCGTCGTGGCGGGCTACAGCCCGCTCAAGGGGACCAACCTGCGCGACCGGGTGCTGGCCGGGATCGCCTCCGCCCACTCGGTCACGCCCGCCCAGGTCGTGCTGCGCTGGCACGTCGAGCACGGCATCCCGGTGATCCCCAAGTCGGCCGGCACCAGGCGGATCGCCGCCAACCTCGACCTGTTCTCGTTCACGCTCAGCCCGGCGGAGATGACCACGATCGACGGCCTGGCTCGCGGCTGACACCCGTATCTTGCTCCGTGCCGAGGGGCAGTGGGCGGCGCGGCACCGGCGCCGAGTGCACGATCGAGGTCGTCGTGCGCCCGTGCGGGGTGAACGTGTCCAGGATCGCCTCCAGGTCGCCGATGGACCGCAGGTAAAGCGTCATGAAGTAGCAGTCCTCGCCGGTGATCCGGTAGCACTCGGTGACCTCGGGTGTGGCCCTGGCGACCTCGGGAATGGCCTTCAGGTCCCGGTTCCATGGGCTCACCCGGACGATGGCGCACACCGTGTATCCCAGCGCCCGCGGGTCCACCTCGGCCCGGCAGCGCAGCACGCCGGTGTCCTCGAGCCGCCGCAGCCGGTCGGCCACAGCCGGGGCGGACAGCCCGACCCGGCGGCCCAGCTCGGCCACCCGGAGCCTGGCGTCGCTCTCCAGCTCGGCGATCAGGCGCCGGTCCAGCGAGTCCAGCGGTTCGAAGGTCTGGGCCGGGAGATTCCTTCGTTCAGCAGGGATGTTCACGGCGAACTCCGTCGTTTGGCCATTCCTTCAGCCAACATTACCTTCGTAAGCTGCTCCGGTGGTTCGAGTTTCCCCTCACGCCGGGCTCCGGTCGCCGGGCTCGTCGGCTCCCGGTGGCGCGCCGGCCTCGTCGGCTCCCGGTGGGGCGCCGGGTCTGCTGGATCGCCTGCCGCCGCAGTCGTTCTTCCTGGTCAGTGCCGTCTTCCACTACCTGGGGCCGTCGCTGGCCGTGCTGCTGTTCAGCCGGGTCAGCGTGCTCGGCGTGGCCTGGCTGCGCATCGTCACGGCAGCGCTGGTGTTCGCCGTGTGGCGGCGGCCATGGCGGCTCGCGCTGCGCTTTTCCTGCCGGAACGACACCCTGCCGCGTTTTTCTTGCCGGAAGGACACCCTACGGCAGCTGGACCGGCGTGGGCTGTGCGTGCTGCTGGCGCTCGGCGCCGTGCTGGCCGCTATGAACGCGCTGTTCTACCTGGCTGTGGACCGGCTGCCGCTGTCCACGGTCGGGGCGATCGAGTTCCTCGGCACGGTCGGGCTCGCCGCCCTCGGCGTGCGGACCCGGCGCAACGCCGCCGCCCTGGCGCTCACTACGGCCGGCGTGGTCGTGATCACCGAGATCCGGATCACCGGCCAGCCGCTGGGGTTCGTGTTCGCGTTCGGCAACTGCGCGCTGTTCATGCTCTACGTGATCCTCGGCCACAAGATCGCCAGCACAGGATCTGCTGGGCCGGGCCGAGCGGGCTTCGGCGGTATCGACCGGCTCGGTGCGTCGATGCTGATCGCCGCCGTCGTGGTGAGCCCGGTCGGCCTGACCGGCGCGGTGGCCGCGTTCTCCCACCCGCTGCTCCTGCTGGCCGGCGCCGGGGTCGGCGTGTGCTCCTCGGTCATCCCCTACGTCACCGACCAGCTCGCCATGGCCAGGCTGCCCAGGGCGACGTTCGCGCTGATGCTCGCGTTGCTGCCAATGTTCGCCACGCTCATCGGCGCCATTGTGCTGCGGCAGATCCCGGCACTCCAGGACCTGATCGGGATCGCCCTGGTCATCACCGGCGTCGCCGTGCACCAGGGAGCCCGCCATCCGGAAGGGAGCTGACGATGCGACCAGGTTGCGGCTGACCGGGAGCGAGGCCGCCAGGCTCGAAGCTCCCTATCTGTCCCGGCTTGTTACCAGTTACGCCTAAAAAGAGGGCTTTACCCCTTGTGAACTGTAGGTAATCGTTATCACAATAGATAGTGCTGTATCGCTGGCGGCTGGCCGGGCGATCAGTTACAAGAGGATGTCTTTACTATTCGCAGGGGAGGACTTTGCGATGTACTCACGGTCAACGAAGTTCCGTCTCGCGGCAGCGGCCGCGCTGGCTTTACCAGCTCTGGCCGGGGCCGCCAGCCCGGGGAGCGCGGCCGCCGCCCAGGTCAGGCAAGTAAGTGTGGTGAAAGCCTTCGTGCTCGCCGACGGCGGGGTCGTCCCCATCAACACCGTCACCAAGAAGGCTGGCAAGGTGATCCCGACCGGAGGCTCCTTCCTCATGGTGCTCACGCCCAACGGGAAGAAGGTCTACGTCAACGGCTTCAACGGCGATCCGGTCGTGGTTCCGATCACCACGGCCACCAACAAGCCCGGCACCCCGTTCAACGTTGCGCGCAATCCGGCCGCCCTCGCGGTCACCCCGGACAGCAAGACCCTCTACATCGCTGACCAGGACTGGGACGCGGTGATCGCGGTCAGCACCGCCACCAGCAAGCAGGTCGGCCAGATCCCGACCGGAGAGGCGCCTGTCGGCGTTTCGGTCACCCCGAATGGGAAGACCGGATACGCCGCCGACTTTGGCGACGACACGGTGACCCCGTTCACGGTCGCCACCAACACGGCCGGCAGCAAGATCCCGATTAGCTTCGACCCCGTGTCCATCGCGGTCACCCCGGACAGCAAGACCGCCTACGTCGCCGGGGACGCGGCCGCCGTAACCCCGATCCGGACCGCCACCAGCAAGCCCCTCACGCCGGTCAACCTGGGCGCCATCCCGACAGCCATCGCGTTCACCCCGGATAGCAAGACCGCCTACGTGACCAGCAGTCTGGGCGTGACCCCGGTCAACACCACCACCAACAAACCCGGCAAGCTGATCAAGGTCTCGGCCGGCGCCATCGCGATCACCCCGAACGGCAAGACCCTCTATGTCGTCGGCAGCTCCGGCGCGGTGACCCCGATCAGCACCGCCACCAACAAGCCCGGCAAGCCGATCAGCATCGGTGGCAGCCTGAGCAGCATCGCGATCACCCCGGATGGCAAGACCGCCTATGTCACCAGCAGCCTGGGAGTGACCCCGATCAACACCACCACCAGCAAGCCCGGCAAGCTGATCAAGATCTCCGGTGGCGCCGGGCTCATCGTGATCACCCCGAATTGAAAGACGCACACATCAGCAACGGCAGCGGCCCTGTGATCCCGGTCTGTACGGCGATCACAGGGTGGTGAGGGGGCTCACAGACGGCCTGCGTCGACGATGCGGCGCAGGAAACGCCGGGTGCGCTCGTCCTTGGGGTCGGTGAACAGCTCGGCGGGCGGGGCGTCCTCGACGATCTGGCCGCCTTCGAGGAAGCAGACCCGGCGGGCGATGTCCTTGGCGAAACCCATCTCGTGGGTGGCGATCAGCATAGTCATGCCGCTCCCGGCCAGCTCGCGGATGACGTCCAGCACCTCGGCGACCAGTTCGGGGTCGAGCGCGCTGGTCACCTCGTCGAGCAGCATGATCTGCGGGTGCATGGCGAGCGCCCGGACGATGGCCACCCGCTGCTGCTGGCCGCCGGACAGCCGGTCCGGGAAGTCGGACTCCTTGTCCAGCAGGCCGAACCGGCGCAGCAGCTCCCTGGCCTCCCCTTCGGCCGCCTGCCGGGTACTGCCCAGCACCTTCACCGGGCCGAGCGTCACGTTGCGCAGCACAGTCATGTGCGGGAACAGGTTGAACGCCTGGAAGACGATCCCGATGTGCCTGCGCACCAGGTTCTCGTTCACGTCATCGGCGGTGATCTCATGCCCGGACAGCCAGATCCGCCCGGCGTCGATGGGTTCCAGCAGGTTGACGCAGCGCAGCAGGGTGGACTTGCCCGAGCCGGAGGCGCCGATGAGGCAGATCACCTCGTGCGCGGCCAGTGACAGGTCGATCCCGTCAAGGACCAGGTTCGCACCGAACGACTTGCGCAGGCCCTCGATCCTGACCGCTTCCGCCGGGTCCGCCGGGGCGGCGGTGCCGTCCCCGGCCCCGGCGAGCTGGCCGGTCACCGGACTGCCCCGGCCAGCCGCCGCTCCCGGTCCCGCGCGATCAGGTGATCGGTGAACCGGGCCAGCGGGATCGTCAGGATGAGGAAGAGGATCGCCGCCACCGTGTAGCTGGAGTAGTTGAACACCGTGTCGCTGTACAGCTCGGCGGCCTTGTTCGCCTCGATGGCGCCGAGGATGCCGACCAGAGCGGTGTCCTTCTGCAAGCTGATGAAGTCGTTCAGCAGCGGCGGGATGATCGTCCTGATGGCCTGCGGTAGGATCACGTGCCGCAGCGACTGCCACTGGGACAGGCCGAGCGAGCGGGCCGCTGCCACCTGGCTCTGGTGCACCGAGTTCAGCCCGGCCCGGTACACCTCGGAGACGTAGGCGGAGTAGGACAGCACCAGCGCGGCCACCCCGTACACCGCCGCCGACTGGGTGGACAGCACTTTCAGCGACAGCGCGGGCACCCCGAAGCCGAGCGCGAAGACGACCAGGATCAGCGGCACCCCGCGGAACACGTCCACGTAGACCGTGCTGAGCACCCGCAGCGGGAACAGCACCGGCCCGGTGGACTGCCGGATCACGGCGATCACCAGCGCGAGTATCAGGATCAGCACCTCGGCGGCCAGGAACATCCTGATGTTCAGCCAGAGCGCCTCGCCCACCGAGTAGTAGCCCTGCTTCGGGTTGCCGATCAGCGACTGCCACATCGCGTGCGGGCTGAAAAATGTGTGCCTGACCTGCTTGCTGCCCGGCGCGGCAAGGAAGATAGCAGCCAGCGCACCCAGCACCACGACCGTGCTCAGCGTGGACAGCGCAGCCGCCCGCCGGCGGCTCATCCGCCTGCGCGAGCCGAACGCACCCGGCCCTATGCCGTGCCCGCCACCGCCGAGCAGCAGCGGGCCGCGGCCCCCGTCGATGCTCAGGGCTTGATCACCGGGACCGAGAGGTAGATCTTCAGGTACCGCTTCTGCAGGCTGTGCAGTGTGCCGTTGCTGGTCAGCGTGCCCAGCGCCTTGTTCACGCAGCTCACCAGCGGGTCGCCCTTGCGGAACAGCAGGCCGTAATGTTCACCCGTGCTCGGGAACTGGGCCACCATGAGCGAGTGCGGTATCTCCGAGGAGGAGATGAACTGAGCGGTCGGCGTATCGGTGACGAGAGCCGCGATCTGGTGGGTCTGCAGCGCCTGCTTCACGTCGTTCAGCGTCTCGAACACCTTGGGCGTGGCCGTCGGCTGGATCTCGTTGTTGATGAACGTCAGGCTGGTCGTCCCGACCTGGTCACCGTACACATAGCCCGCCAGGTCCGACGGCGCGTGCTTGGCGACGATCGGCGTGCCCTTCAGCGCCACCAGCGCCTGTTCGTCGTCGTAGTAGCTGATCGAGAACGACACCGCCGAGGCCCGCTGCGGCGTCACCGAGATTTCATTGATGTCGAAATCGAACTTTTTGGGCCCGGGCGCGTAGGAGTCGTTGAACGGCTCATAGGCCCAGTGCACCTGCGAGCGCTTGAACCCGAGCTGACCCGCGACCGCGTACGCCACCGCGCTCTCGTACCCCTGCCCGTCCGCCGGGTTGTTGTTCCCGAACCACGGCGGGTAGGCGGGCTTGTCCGTCGCGACGGTCAGCGCGCCCTTCTGGTAGAGGTCGGCCTGGATAGCCGAGCGAGAGCACGGATTGGACCCGCCGCTGCTCCCCGGGTTGTTCGTGATGCTCCCGCACCCCGCCAGCCCACCGGCCACCGCCATAACCGCGGCCGCCCACACACTGGCCTGCCTTCTCATGGCCATACCACCTCACCGACCGTGCCCAGACTCTCCCAGGTCACCCTACTTCCGGCCGGCTGTCTACCGCCTGCACTACCTGGAGTCGCCTCAAGCCTCTGCGCGGAAGGTATCCGGCTGGCCGATGGTGTCGGCTACCCGGCGGACGATGCCCCGGTTGTTGATGACCTTGAGGGTGACGAAGAGCAGGGGGACCGGAATGGTTTGCGAGGTCACTTCGAAGATCGTGCCGTCCGGCTCGTTCTGGATCTTCACTGCGGCCCGGGCGAACATGCCCTTCTGAATCTGGAGCCCGTCGCCGTCGGGGTCCAGCCGGTAGCTAGGGCCGAGTGCGTGCCCGAGTGCGGCGATCACCTGATCGCGGGTGATGCCCTGGCGCGGAACCTTGACCGTCTGCATGATTGCTCCTTCTATGTCGGCTAGCAGGCCAGAAGTCGCATCTGCTCACACTTGGTGAGGGGCTTGGAGTTACAGCAAGCGCCGCAACTCATCGATAGTCAGCCCCGTATCTTTCAGGATATTCCGCAACGTGCCTGGACGGATATCACGGCCAGCGTGAACTGGGACCGTCGTCCGCCTGCCATCGGGGTGGTGCATGATGTGATGACTGCCGTTGACTCTGCCGACGGCGAAGCCCGCCTTCTCCAGCGCTTTCACCACTTGGCCGCCGCGTACGACAGGGACCGGCGGCATCAGGCAACGTCGGGGACGGTGATCGTCAGTTCCTTAGGCACGCCGAATTCCGCGAACCAGCCGTCGAGAGCCTCGCGGAGGTCGGCGACTGCCTCCTCCCGCGTCTGGCCCTCACCGTTAGCGCCACCCCCCGGCAATGGGGCGTGGGCACACCACCAACCGGTTTCATCTTGCTCGACGGTGTACGGCACGTGCACGAGACGATCCACGAGGGGATTGTACCCACGGCTTCCCGGTGGTGCCGGATGCCGGCCTGGCGCCAGGCCGCTCAGGCCGGCCACGGCATCGGTGGGATGCTCAGCGGTTGGTGTAGACGTCCGGGCCGAACGACTTGACCTGCGGCATCTAGGCGTCGCCCAGGTGGGGCAGGCGGCACCGGCGGTGAGGACACGCCGTCCGGGCCATCGCAGCAGGTTCCTCATGACCATCATGATCACAGAAGCGGTTGAACGGGCCGTAACCGTGGTGTGTCCACCGATCCGATATCAGGTTCACACCGAAGACTGAATGAGGTCTGGCCCTGCTGTGCCCTTGGGCGATCGCGGGGCGGGATAATCAGCGGCCACGCGGGCAGCAGGCCAGCCAACCGGCAAGGAGGGGAAGATGGACGGCGAGCAGGTCGACATCGTCGTGATAGGCATGGGCCCGGGCGGTGAGTACGCCGCAGGTGAGCTGGCCAAGGCCGGGCTCCGGGTGGCGGGCGTGGAGGATCGGCTGACTGGGGGCGAGTGCCCGTACTGGGGCTGCGTCCCGTCCAAAATGATGATCCGGGCCGCGAACCTGCTGGCCGAGGGCCGCCGGATCCCCGGCATGGCCGGGACGGCCCAGGTGACCGGCGACTGGGCGCCGGTGGCCGACCGGATCAGGAAAGAGGCCACCGACGACTGGGACGACCGGCTGGCCGTGGAACGCTTCGAGGGCCAGGGCGGGATCTTCGTCCGTGGCCGGGGCCGGATCACCGCTCCCGGCGAGGTAACCGTGGCGAGCCTGGACGGCCAGCGACCGCCCCGGGTGCTGCGCGCCAGCAAGGGCATCCTGATCAACACCGGTACCGACCCCGCCGTCCCGCCGATCGACGGGCTGGCGGGCACGCCGTTCTGGACCAACCGGGAGGCGATCGAGACCACTCAGGTGCCCCGGTCGCTGATCACGCTTGGCGGCGGGGCGATCGGCGCCGAGCTTTCCCAGGTGTTCGCCCGGTTCGGGGCGAAGGTCACGGTCATCGAGGCTCAGTCAAGGCTGCTGCCGCTGGATGAGCCGGAATCCGGGGAGCTGCTCGCTCGGGTGTTCACCGAGGAAGGGATCACCGTCCACACCGGGGCCGGGGCCAAGCTGGTCAGCCACGACGGCAGCCAGTTCACCGTGGACATCGGCGAGCAGAGCGTCAGCGCTGAGCGGCTGCTGGTCGCGACCGGGCGGCGGACCAGCCTGGCCGCGCTCGGCATCGGCGCGATCGGGCTGGACGAGCACGTGCGGACCATCGACGTGGACGACCGGATGCACGCCGCCGAGGGCGTCTGGGCGATCGGCGACATCACCGGCAAGGGCGCGTTCACCCACGTGTCCATATACCAGGCCGGCATCGCCGTCCGCGACATCCTCGGCCTCGGCGGCCCGGCCGCCGACTACCGCGCCGTCCCGAACGTGACGTTCACCGATCCCGAGATCGGCGGCGTGGGACTCACCGAAGCCGAGGCGAGAGAGCAGGGCCTGCGGATCCGCACCGGGATGACCCCGGTGCCAGCATCCGCCAGGGGCTGGATCCACAAGGCGGGCAACGAAGGGTTCATCAAGGTCATCGAGGATGCCGAGCGCAACGTTCTGATCGGCGCCACGTCTGCCGGTCCAGCCGGCGGCGAAGTGCTCAGCGCGCTGGTGGTCGCGATTCACGGCGAGGTCCCGGTGGCCAGGCTGCGGAGCATGATCTATGCCTATCCGACGTT
>DASXMU010000096.1:0-30840 GCA_036495485.1 Streptosporangiaceae bacterium | reverse complement strand
CCAGCCTGAAGCCCTCGGGCAGAACGGGTCCCCGTCACCAGGGAGCTCCTGACGCCCGCCCTGGTCGCGGATGCTCCCCCCGGGGGTCATTCGCGGCGGCCAGGCCGGGTCCCGCGTGAGCCAGGCGATGATCACGTTGTGGATCAGCCAGGCAGGCGGTGAAGGCGGCCACGATCGCCCAGGCGATGCCGTGATATTGCAGGACTGCCGCGGTGATCCCCCGCCGCCGCCGACGGCGACCCACCAGGGGCCGCGGTCATGAGTCGGCGGCCGTTCACTCCGGCCCTCCCCCACCCAGGCAGACGTGTCGGTGTCCCCTGTCCGGTGGCGCCGACTACCGCTAGATGATGGTGGATCCCGATGACAAACCAGTGACAAATGATCAAGGCCCGGCCACCGTGACCGGTGACCGGGCCTCTGACCTGCTGTAACTCTAGTAGCCCCGAGCGGATTTGAACCGCCGTCGCCGCCTTGAGAGGGCGGTGTCCTAGGCCACTAGACGACGGGGCCGTGCGTGCTGCTGAACAAAGCCAGCGGTGTCATCCCGCGGTCTGCCGGTGGCTCCGGCAGCCGCAAGACCCGCTGGGGTACCAGGACTCGAACCTAGACTAACGGGGCCAGAACCCGTCGGGCTGCCAATTACCCCATACCGCACAGTAGCGAACCGCCGGCTCGCTCGCGCTTGAGCAGTGTAGCGGACACCGCAGCGGGTAGCCAAAGCGATCACCTGCACCGGCCACCTTGCCGCCCGGCAGGCGGGCCCGCGACCAGGAACGGTTGGACTGCCCGGCCGCTGCGGCCAGCAGCGGGCGGCCGAGCTGACCGCAATGCTCACCGATCGCAGTGTTCGTGCTGTCGTGCCGATCATCGCCGATGTTGAGTGCGGGCACGTTCCGCCGTATATCCCGATGGTGAACGGGGCGCTCGGGCATCTGCGGTTTGGCGGCGGCTCCGCGGGACTCACCCAGACACTCGCGTAGCGGGCCAGCTCAGCGGGGGTAAGACTGGAGCGTGGCTTCCTGGGTGCTGCATGTCGATCTTGACCAGTTCATCGCTGCCGTCGAGGTGCTTCGCCACCCTGAGCTGCGCGGGCGGCCGGTGATCGTCGGGGGCGACGGGGATCCGGCCAAGCGGGGCGTGGTTAGCACGGCGTCGTATGAGGCGCGGGAGTTTGGCGTGCACTCGGGGATGGCGCTGCGGACGGCGGCGAAGCGGTGCCCGGACGCGGTTTTCCTCCCGGTGGACCGGGAGACCTACGAGGCCGTGTCCGATGAGGTGATGGCCGCCTTGCGCGAGTCAGGGGCGCCGGTCGAGGTCATGGGCTGGGACGAGGCGTTCGTGGGCTGCGGCGGTGAGGATCCCGAGGGGTTCGCCCGTGGGCTGCAGGAGAGCGTCCGGATCGCCACTCAGCTAGATTGCACGGTCGGGATCGGGCAGAACAAGCTGCAGGCCAAGCTGGCCACCGGGTTCGGCAAGCCGCATGGTGTGTTCCGGCTGACCTACGGTAACTGGTTCGATGTGCTGGGCCGGAAGTCCACGGACGCGCTGTGGGGCATCGGGGCCAAGACCGGGAAGCGGCTGAGCGAACTCGGCATCCACACGGTCAGCGAGCTAGCTGCCGCCGACCCGGACGCGCTGGCCCGCGAGCTCGGGCCGACCACCGGGCCGTGGCTGGTCCTCATCGCGCGGGGGCACGGCGAGCGCGAGGTGGACGAGACCCCCTATGTGACCAAGTCGCACGGGCGGGAGGTCACGTTCCAGCGCAACATCACCGACTGGGACGAGGTCCGCCGGCAGATCGAGCGGCTAGCCGGACAGGTCGCGGGCGAGCTGGCCGAGGAGGGCCGGCCAGCCGTCCGGATCGTCGCGAAGGTCCGCTACGCGCCATTCATCACCGAGACGCACGGACACCCGCTGGCCGAGCCGACCGTCGACGCGACCCCGATCAAGGCGGCCGCGCTGGCCGCCCTGGACCGGTTCACCGGCCGCCGCCCGGTCCGCCTGCTCGGCGTCCGCGCCGAGTTCCCGCCATGAACCGCCACAAATCGTCACCTCCTTAGTGGTGTCGCTGTGCCATCGACCGCCACCCCGTGGTGTCCATGTGCCATCGACACCACAGGCCCGGGCCAGGTGCGGCTGACCCGGCTGGCGGGCTGGTGGTGATGTTGGGGTTAGTGGGGCGTGTGCCAAGGGTGCCCGGCGCCATTGGGGTTATAGGCCGGTGACCACGCTTGGGGTGTCGGTGTCGGACAGGGTGCCGTTGCCTACCTGGCCGTCGAAGTTGGAGCCCCAGCACTGGGCTGTCTCCGTGGCGTCAAGGGAGCAGCCGGTCTGACCGCCGGCGGTCAGGCCGATCGAGGCGCCGTCGGAGGTGAATCCGGACACGGTGACCGGGACGGTACTGCCGGTGAACGAGCCGTCCCCGAGCTGGCCGGACAGGCCGCCGCCCCAGCAGTCGACCTGACCTGATTGCAGCACCGCGCAGGCGGAGACGTCACCGGCGGCGATGGCCACCACCCCGCTGCTCAGGCCGCTGACCCCGACCGGCACGGAGCTGTTGCTGGTCGTGCCGTTGCCCAGTTCGCCGTCCGCGTTGTCGCCCCAGCAACTGACCCCACCGAAGGTGGTGAGAGCGCAGCTGAAGTCCCAGCCGAGGGCGATCTGCACCACACCCGGCAGGCCCTTCACCGAGACCGGCGACGAATGGTTGCTGGTGGAGCCGTTGCCCAGCTCACCGGAGGACCCGGTCCCCCAGCATTTGACCAGCGCGGTCTTGAGCAGCGCGCAGGTCTGGTCGCCACCGGCGGCGATCTGGGCGAGGTTGTTCGGCAGGCCCTGTGCTTGCACCGGGGTGTCCCGGCTGGTCGTGGTGCCGTCGCCGAGGTCCCCGTTCGTGTTGAGGCCCCAGCACCGGGCGCCACCGTTGAAGACCTGGGCGCAGACGTGCAGGCCGCCGTTGGAGATGCTCTCCACGCTTGGCAGCCCGCTGACTGGTGCCGGCGAGCCCTGGTCGGTGGTCGTGCCGTTGCCCACCTCACCGTCGAAGTTGTAACCCCAGCACCAGGGGGCGCCCGACAGCGTGACGGCGCAGCCGCCATAGCCGGCCGACACCTGCCCTACCTGGCCAGGCGGCAGGCCGGGCACCGGGACGGCCGCCGGGTTCGGCGTGTTGAGGCTGCCGTTCCCCGGGTCCGCACCCCAGCAGGACAGGTTCAGGCCGGTGCTCACCGCGCAGGAGGTCCAGCCACCGCTGGACACCTGGTAAGAGGCCGCCGGGGCGCCGGGCAGCCCGATGACCGGGGCGGGAATCGCGCGGTCGAGGTCGGCTCCGTCGCCGATCTGGCCATAGAAGCCGTACCCCCAGCATTTGACCTGGGCCGACTGCAGCACGGCGCAGGTGTGCTCGTTGCCCGCGGCGAGTTGCACGGGGCCGCCCGGCCCGCCGCTCGGCGGCGCCTGCAGGCCGAACACGCGGGTCGGGGTCGTCGTCGTCTGGTTGAAGTTGCCGTTGCCCAGGTCGCCATGACCACCGCTGTCGCCCCAGCACCAGGCCGCGACCGGCGTGCCGACCAGCGCACACGCCGACTCCAGGCCCATGGTGACCTGCTGGACGCCGCTGGTGAAGCCGACGACCTGGGTCGGGACGAGGGCATCGTTCAGGTTGCCCGTGCCGAGTTCGCCGTCGCCGTTGTCGCCCCAGCATTGCAGGTCGCCGCCGGTCAGGATCGCGCAGGTGTCGTCGAACCCGGCCGCGATGGCGATCGCCCCGCCCTCGATGACTGGCACCGGCACGTTGCTCTCGCTGGCCGTGCCGTTGCCCAGGTCACCGAACGAGCCGTCGCCCCAGCACCAGACTGCCCCACCGGTCAGCAGCGCGCAGGCATGAAAGTAACCGGCAGCGACCGCTTGCACGTTGGTGAGCCCGCTGACCAGGTGCGGGACGCTGACGTTGTTGGTGTTGCCGTCGCCCAGCTCGCCGAAGTCGTTGTCGCCCCAGCAGTCGGCCTTGTGCATCAGGTTGACCGCGCAGGTCAGCCCCTCACCGGCGGAGATCTGCAGGCCCCTGATGTTCTTGACCTGCACCGGGGCCGAGTGGGTGGCCGTGGTGCCGTTGCCTAGCTCGCCAAAGGCGTTCGAGCCCCAGCACCACATGTTGTTCGCCGTGTCGATCGAGCAACTGTGGTTGGAGCCGGCGGCGAGGCCGATCGCGGGCGGGATGCCGGGCACCTGGACCGGCGCGGTCGATTCGTTGATGCCGGACACGCCGAGCTGACCGGCGCCGTTATGCCCCCAGCACCACACGCTCCCGCCCGCCGCGAGCGCGCAGGAATGATCGCCGCCCGCGGCCATCACTGGCACGGTCACGCCCTGCGCGGGAGCCGAAGCGACCACACCAGCGAACGCCGGGACCAGCAGGCCGAGCGCCGCGCTGAGCACGGCCCGGCGGAAACGACGTGGCGAAGGCTGTACAGGGTCTTGTCGCGTGTGCATTCCGGTCCTCCCCCAGTAGTCCGGGTGGGCACCGTCCGGCAATTTTCTTTCTTTGATCAAAAAGAAAGAGATCAAGCTCGCAGGGCCGGCCAGCGGCCAGGCTGCGAACACAGACATGGGATGCCCACTGCGGCAAAGGCTAGGTTTGGCGGCCGGAGCGTCGCGCCGGGGGAAACCCTACGGTTGCGGTGAAAGGGGATCAGGGGCGGCGAGGCGGCCGGCCAGTTCGGCGCGGGAGCGGATGCCGAGCTTGGCGTACACCCGGGACAGGTTGGCCTCGACGGTCTTGGGTGAGACGAACAGTTTGGCCGCGATCTCGTGGTTGCGCAGCCCGGCGGAGGCCAGCTCGGCGATGTGCCGCTCGGTGGGGGTCAAGCGCTGCGGGCTGCCGCGCCTGCCGCGGGCCCGGCGCAGCTCATCGGCGGCCACCGCGGCCCAGTCCAGCGCGCCGCCGCCCTGGAAGACGGCGGCCGCCTCGGTGAGCACTGCCTGGGCGCGCTGCCGCTCGTTGCGGCGCCGGTGCAGCCTGCCCAGGGCCAGCAGGGTCCGGCCGTGCTCGGCCGGCATGTCCAGCGCGGCGTGCGCCGCCAGGGCCCGCTGGTAGTCGGCCAGTGCCTCGTCGAGATGGCCTGCCGCCGCGTTCAGCAGGCCACGGCAGCGGGCCGAGACGGTCAGGATCCAGGGCCTGGGCAGCGCGACGGCGCGGGCTTCGAGCCGCCGGACCAGTTCCCCGGCGCGGGTCAGGTCACCCAGCCCGATGACCGCCTCGACATGATCGGCCTGGAACCGGCTGGTGGCGGGCTCCCGGCTGTGGTGAAGCTCCTCGACCTCATCGGCGAGGGAGAACTGCCGGTCGGCTTCGGCGAGATCCCCCGCCGACAGTGCCACCATGCCGAGGACGGCCCTGGCCATGCCCTCCAGCACGATGTCCGGGTGGGCTTCGAGCCGGCGCAGCAGCTGGCCGGCCACGGCCCTGGCCTCGTCCAGCGCGCCGCTCCTTGCGCACACTCCAGCCTGGGCCCACAGGGCCATGTGGAGGTAGGTTTCCTGCTCGGTCTGCTCGGCCAGGTCGAGCGCGTCGGCGGCCAGCGCCCTGGCCCGGTCCATCCGCCCGGTCATAGCCTCGACCATGGCCAGATGGGTGAGCACGCCGGAGCTGCTCGCCTCGTCCCCCCGCTCGCCGAACACCCGGAGCAAATCCTCGAACCGCTGCCTGGCCGTGGCGAAGTCGTCCATGTTGCGCGCCCAGTAGGCGGGAACCGTGCTCAGCTCCCAGGATGTGGCCCGCTCCTGCAGCCGCATGCCCTCGGTGATCGCGTCGTGGTCGGCCCCGTGCCCCGCGTACAGCCGGAACAGGGCGACGTTGTGCAGGGCGAAAGAGTACAGCAGCGGATCGGTGCCGGGGTCGAGCAGCGCCAGCGCCGCCTCGCCGTGCTCCACCGAGACGTCGCAGTCGTCGTGCAGCGCCGAGATCCGGGTATGGATCCTGGCCCGCAGCGCGCCCGTCTCCGCCTCGCCGAGCGCCTGGGACAGCAGCACCATGCCCTCGTCCGAATCGCCTTGCGTCCACAGCACGCTGCCCAGCTGGAGCAGCACCTCGGCCCGCTCCTGGCTGGGCGGCAGAGTGTGCAGAGACTTCTCCAGCTCCCGGCGCGCGCCGGTTGGATCGCCGGCGAAGTACCGAAGGTTCGCGAGGCCCAAAGATCGCCGGACGGTGCCCTGCGAATCGTTCGCGGATGTGAGCTGGCACGCCAGTTCCTTGAGTTCCACGGCTACGTCCGCCGCCCCACGGGCGGCGGCTGTTTCGGCCGCGCGGTCCAGCACCCCCGCGGTCGTCTCGTCCGGGCCGTCGGCACCCAGGGCCAGGTGACGGGCCCGCTCCTCCAGGCTCCCGGCCACGGCGGCCAGGTCGCTGTGCAGCGCGCGGCGGGCCGACTCGGGAAGCGAGGAGTACAGCGCCGACCCGTAGAGGGGGTGGGTGAACTCGATCCAGCCGCCCTTGCGCACCCGGACGATGCCCGCCTGCTCGGCCGGGGCCAGCGCGCCGAGGTCCAGGCTGGCGGTGGACGGACGGGACATCGCGGCCACCCTGGCCAGCGCGTCCCTGGTGGCGGGCGGCAGCCGGCGCAGCCGGACCAGGGCCAGATCCCTAGCGTCGTCGGGGATGGGCAGCGGCTCGCCCGGCGGCGGGACGCCGAGCCGGTGCATCTCCCGGGCGATCTCCAGCGCGTAGAACGGGTTGCCGCCCGCGGCCCGGTGGATCCGGACCAGCACGGGGCGGGCGAACGACACGCCGAGGACCTGGCGGAACATCTGGTGAGTGGCGGCCACGCTGAGCGGGCCGACCGGCAGCCGCTCGATGGCGCGGCGGTCCAGCGAGGATTCGATCATGGCGAAGGCACCGCTGCGCTGCGGCGGCTCCGCGGCGCCACCTTCGGGCGGGGGTTCGATGCGGACCGCGGCAAGCAGCCGCAGCGGCCGGTCGTCCAGGCGGCGCAGGGCGAAGGCGAGGGATCGCGCGGACGCCGCGTCGAGCCACTGCGCGTCATCCACCGCCAGCATCTGCGGGCGGCGTCCGGCGAGGACGGCGAGCAGTGCGGTGAGACCGGTCCCCACCGAACGGGGCTCCAGGTCGCCCTCGCCCGCCTCCTCGCGCAGCAGGGCGACCGCGAGCGGCCTGCGTTGCGGCCGCGGCAGGCCGGCAAAGTCCTCCTCGGGGACCGAACGCAGCAGGTCGGCCAGGCCGAGGTGGGGCAGCCCGGCGTCGGACGGGGCCGGGCGGCAGGACAGGACGTCCCAGCCGGCCTCGCGGGCCCAGCGGGTCGCCTCGGTCCAGAGCGTCGTCTTCCCGATGCCCGGCTCACCCTCGATCACCAGGACGGACCCTGGTCCCGACGGGTCGCTGGCCTGCTGCGCCGGTCCGTCATGCCGCAGCCAGGCCTCGATTCTGGCCAGCTCGGCGGCCCTGCCCTGCATCGTTCTTACGCCTTTGCCCGCGCATGGCGGCGAAGCAGCAGGCTCCCCGGATGGGCTCTTCTCGCCACGTGCTATCCCCTCGGCGAGATCCTAACGCGCGACGATCGGGTGGAGTGGGATGTATACCCACATATTGCTCATTGGTTCTTATATATATCTTTGTCGTTATTTATTAACATGCGTGGTAAGAAAAATGTATCTTTAGCGCCAGAAACGCTATACAAATTAGGGTGCCGCGGATGACCCTTGTACGCATGGACATCTTCCGGCGATCGTCGGCGGCCCCGGTAGGCAAACGTGTGTGTGCTCCACTCGCGCTGATCGCTGCCGCCATGTCCGCGATTCTCGTAGCTGGATGCTCGTCTCCGGCATCATCGTCGTCCGCTTCGGGCAGCTCGACCAGCATCACGGTCGGCCTGCCAGCGGCACCCGACGCTCTCGACCCCACGACGTCAAGCTCGCTGTACGGGCGCATCGTCTTCGCCAACATGTGCCAGAAGCTGTATGACATCGATGCGCGCCTGAACCTCGTGCCGCAACTCGCCGCCGCGCTTCCCAAGATCAGCGACAACGGGCTGACCTATACCATTTCGCTGCGGCCCGGCATCAAGTTCAACGACGGCACCCCGCTGACCGCGGCGGCCGTGAAGACCACGCTGGACTGGTACCTGACCGACCCGCTCTCGCAGCGGGCCAGCGAACTGTCCGAGGTCAAGTCCGTCCAGGTGACCGGCCCGCTGACGGTAGAGCTTCACCTGTCCTCCCCGTTCGCGCCGCTGACCTCGATCCTGGCCGACCGGTCCGGGATGGTCCTCTCCCCCACCGCCCTGCACAAGCTGGGCAAGAACTTCGGCCAGGACCCGGTGTGCGTGGGCCCGTTCTCGTTCTCGAAGCGGCCGAGCACCGACCAGATCGTCCTGGTGAAGTCGCCCTGGTACTACGGCAAGGCAGGAGTTCACCTGCAGAAGGTGACCTTCACGGTGATCACCGACCCGAGCGCGATGACCGCCGACCTGGAGTCCGGCGACATCCAGGTGGCCGACCAGATAGCACCGCAGGACGTGAAGACACTGCAGAACAACTCGGCCACCACCGTCATATCCCAGAACTCGCTGGGCTACGAGGGCCTCGACTTCAACGTCGGCAACGTGCACGGCTCGCTCAACGCGCCCGGCCGGGCGAACAACCCGTTCGCGCAGCATCCGCAGTTGCGCGAGGCGTTCGAGCTGAGCCTGAACCGCAACGAGATCAACAAGGTCGTCTTCGACGGCCAGTACACCCCGGGCTGCACGCCGATTCCGCCGAACAGCCCGTGGGCCGTGCAGGTCACCTGCCCGTCGCAGAACCTTCCCGAGGCCCGCAAGCTCATCGCGGCCAGCGGGATGAAGGCGCCGATCCACGTCACGCTGATGCTGGACAACGACCCGCTGGAGATCCAGCTCGGCACGGTCGTCCAGAGCATGGCCGACTCCGCGGGGTTCGCCGTGTCGCTGCAGCCGACCGAGTTCACCACCTCGCTCACCCGGGCGCAGGCCGGTAACTACGAGATGTTCCAGATCGGCTGGTCCGGCCGGGTCGACCCGGACCAGAACATCTACAACGACTGGTATCCGCGCAGCGGTCTCAACTACACCGGCGCGGACTACCCCGCGCTCGACAAGCTCCTCGTCAAGGCGCGGACCACGCTGAACACGGCCACCCGGCACTCGCTGTATACGCAGATCGTGCAGACGCTCGAGAACGAGCGCAACATCATCTACCTCTGGTACGACAAGTTCGTTCTCGGCTTGCGCAAAAACGTGACCGGCATCGGGTACTACCCCGATTCCCTGATCCGGCTGGCGGGCGCGCGGGTCGGCACCGGATGACCCGCGCTCCGGTGACGCCCCCGGCTGGCGTTGCCCAGGGCACCGGAGCGTGACGGCCGGTGCTCTGGGCCATCATCAGGCGGGTCGCGATCGCGGTGATCACCCTGCTGCTCGCCACGCTCGTCGTGTTCGCCGCGGTGCACGCGCTGCCGGGCGGGCCCGCCACGGCGCTGTCGGTGGATGGCACCAGCCCGCGGGTGGTCGCGGCGACCGCCCGTGAGTACGGGTTCAACCGGCCGCTGGTCATCCAGTACGGGGTATGGCTGGGCCAGGCCGTGCGCGGGCACCTCGGCACCTCGCCGATCACCGACCTGCCGGTGTCCTCGCAGATCGCGCAGCGCATCCCGATAACGGCGGAGCTGGCCGTGCTGTCCCTGCTCATCGCCATCGTGATCGGGATACCGGCCGGGGTGCTCGCGGCCGCCAGACCGGGCGGAATCTGGGACTGGATAGCCAGCGTGGTGGCACTCGGCGGCCTGTCGATACCGCACTTCTGGTTCGGCATCCTGGTGATCCTGCTGTTCGCCGTCCACTTGCACCTGCTGCCATCCGGCGGGTTCATCCCGGTGACCCAGGGGCTGGGCGGGAACCTCGAGCACATGCTGCTGCCCGCGGTGGTGCTCGGCACCGGCCTCGCGGCGGTGCTGATGCGCCAGACCCGCTCGGCCATGCTGGAAAGCCTCGGCGCCGACTACGTCAGGACCGCCCGGGCCAAGGGCGTCCCGGAGTGGAAGGTCATCGGCGTGCACGCCCTGCGCAACAGCCTGATCACCGTGGTCACGGTGATCGGCCTGCAGCTCGGCGGCCTCATCGCCGGGATCGTCACCGTGGAGGAGGTCTTCGATATCCCCGGCATCGGCCAGCTCACCCTCGACGCCGTGTACCAGCGGGACTACTCGACCCTGCAGGGCGTCATCCTGCTCACCGCCGCCGCCTACATCATCGCCAACCTGCTCGTCGACCTGGCCTATGCGGTGCTCAACCCGAGGGTCCGGGCCACGGAGGCCCGGGCGTGACCGCGGCGGCTGGCGCGCTCACCGCGCCACACCGGCATTGGGCACGGCTGCCGTTCGCCGGGCGGCCGCTGGCGCAGGCCGGGGCCATCGGCGCGTTCATCGTGGTCGCCATCGCGGTGTTCGGCCCGCTGGCCGCGCCGCACAATCCGTCGGCCACCAGCTTCAGCGACGTGCTCGCGCCACCGCTGTCGCCGCACCACCTGCTCGGCACCGACCAGCTCGGCAGGGACGTGCTGTCCAGGCTCCTGTACGGGGCCAGGACCACGCTGGAGGCCGGGGTGTTCGCCACGTTGCTCGCCACCCTGCTGGGGTTGCCGATCGGCGTGGTGTCCGGGTACTTCCGCGGCGCGCTTGACGTGGTGATCATGCGGCTGATCGACGTCACCCTCGCCTTCCCGTTCCTGCTGCTCGCGGTGGGCCTCGCGGCCATCTCCGGGCCGTCGCTGTGGAACGCCGTCCTGGCGCTCGGCGTCGCCCAGGTCCCCGCGGTGGCCAGGATCGCCAGGGGCGAGACGCTGTCCGTCCGCGAACTCGAGTACGTGCAGGCGGCGCTGGTCAACGGGGAACGGTCCATCGCGATCATGCGCAGGCACGTCGTGCCGAACGTGCTGTCCCCGGTCATCGTCGCGACCACGGTGGCGATCCCCGGCTCGATCGTGGGGGCCGCGATCCTGTCCTTCCTCGGGCTCGGCGTGCAGCCGCCCACGGCGGACTGGGGAGCGATGCTGGCCCAGTCCGAGAGCTACCTGAACCAGTCGGTGTGGCTGGGCATCATCCCCGGCCTGGCGATCTTCATCGCGGCGCTGTCGTTCAACCTGCTCGGCGACGGCGTGCGGGATGCCCTGGATCCGAAGAGGCGCCGATGACCCTGCTGGAGATCGACGACCTCCGGGTGCGGTTCGGCACCGCCGAGGGGCCGGTGCTCGCCATCAACGGGCTCAGCCTGGCGCTGGCCGAGGACGAGGTGGTCGCGCTGGTCGGCGAGTCGGGCTGCGGCAAGACGCTGACCGGCCTGTCGGTGCTCGGCCTGGAGCCGCCCGGGGCGCGGGTGGACGGCCGGATCTGGTTTCGCGGCCAGGATCTGCGCACGGCACCGGCCAAGCGGTTGCGTTCGGTCAGGGGCGGGGAGATCGCCATGATCTTCCAGGAACCCATGACCTCGCTCAACCCGGCGTTCAGCGTCGGCCGCCAGGTCGCGGAGGCGCTCCGCCAGCACCGGAAGGTGTCAGGACGGCAGGCCCGCGACCGCGTCATGGAGCTGTTCGAGCTGGTGCGGATGCCCGATCCGCGACAGCACCTGCACCAGTACCCGCACCAGCTCTCCGGTGGCATGCAGCAGCGGGTGATGATCGCCATGGCCATCGCCTGCGAACCGGCCGTGCTGATCGCGGATGAGCCGACCACCGCGCTCGACCCCACCATCCAGGCCCAGATCCTGGATCTGCTGGCCGACCTGCGCTCCCGGCTGCACATGGCCGTCCTGCTCATCACCCACAACCTCGGCGTGGTGGCCGACATCGCGGACCGGGTGGTGGTGATGTACGCGGGGCACAAGGCCGAGGAGGCCCCGGCCGGGGAGCTGCTGCGCTCGCCGGAGCATCCCTACACCGTCGGGCTGCTGAACGCGGTCCCCCAGCCCGGCATGCACCGCGGCACCCACCCGCTCACCCCGATCACCGGGCTGGTGCCGGTGCTCAGGCAGCCACCGGAGGGCTGCGTGTTCGGCCCGCGGTGCCCCCTGGTCACGGAGCAGTGCCAGCGGGAGCCGCCGCAGCCACGCGAGGTCGCCCCCGGTCACCTGGCGGCCTGCTTCCGGCCCGGCGAGCTGTCACCCGGCGCTGGCGGCGCCGAGGATCGCGGGCGGCCGGCCGCGGCGGGTCAGGGGCCGGCGTGACCGCCGGCGGCGGGGGCATCGTGACCGCCGATGGCGGGCCGCCGGTGCTGGCGGTCAGCGGCCTCGGCAAGGGCTTTCGCGTGTCCCGCTCCGGCGGCGCGGGCACGGTGCGCGCCGTGGTGGACGTGGACCTGACCATCGGCCACGGCGAGATCGTCGGCCTGGTCGGCGAGTCGGGCTGCGGAAAGTCCACGGTGGGGCGGTGCATCCTGCGCCTGCTCGAGCCTGACACCGGCCGCATCGTGCTGGACGGGACCGACATCACCCGGATGTCGCGGCGCAGGCTCAGGCCGCTGCGGCCGAAGATGCACATGGTCTTCCAGGACCCCTACTCCTCGCTGAACCCCCGGATGACGGTGGGTGCGATCGTCGGCGTCCCGCTGCGCACGCATCGCGTCGTCGCCAGGGACAAGATCGGCGGCGCCGTCGACGGGCTGCTCGACCGGGTCGGCCTCGCCCGGCAGCTACGCAGCCGCTACCCGCACGAGCTGTCCGGCGGGCAGCGCCAGCGGGTGGCCCTGGCCCGCTCGCTGGCCGTCCGGCCGAGCCTGCTGATCGCCGACGAGCCCACCTCCGCGCTGGATGTCTCCGTGCAGGCGGCCATCCTCAACCAGCTCGCCCAGCTGCACGGCGAGTTCGGCTTCTCCTGCCTGCTCATCTCGCACGACCTCGCGGTCGTGGAGTACCTCTGCGACCGGGTGGCGGTCATGTACCTGGGCAGCATCGTGGAGACCGGCACCAGGGAGGAGGTGTTCGGCTCGCCCAAGCACCCGTACACCCAGGCGCTGCTCGCCGCCCGGCTGGACACCGGTGCCGCCGGGCCCGGCGCCGCGGCCGCCGGGCCGGTGCGGCGCAGGGCCGTGCTGGCCGGGGAGCTGCCGAGCCCGCGGAACATGCCGGCCGGATGTACGTTCCACCCGCGCTGCCCGGTGGCCGAGCTGCCGCTGTGCGCCGACACGGTGCCACCGGACGTCACCGTCCCTGGTGTGCATGGCGGGAGTCACTCGGCCCGCTGCCATCTCGTCCATACGGACGGCCGGGCGCCGGATATCAGGGTGGCCGGGTAGCGGCGCCCTGCCGGTGTCAGCCGGGCAGCCCGGCGGTCGCCTGGGAGAGCCGCGCGAGGGTCCGGTCCCGGCCGAGCAGCTCGATCGACTGGAACAGCGGCGGGGCCACCTTGCGGCCGGTGACCGCGACGTAGACGGGGGCGAAGGCGGTCCGGGGCTTCAGGCCCAGGCCGTCGATCAGGGCGCCGCGCAGGGCCTCCTCGATCGCGGCCGCGTCCCAGGTTTCCAGGCTGGCCAGGGCTGCCTCGGCGGCCTGCAGGACCTTGGCGGCCCCGGGGGTCAGCACCTTCCCGGCATCCTGCGGGTCGACGGTGAAGTCACTCTCGTCCACGAGCAGGAAAGCCAGCATGCGCGGGGCCTGGGCCAGGGTTGGGATCCGGGTTTGGATGAGCGGGGCGGCAGCCGCGATCAGCCGTGCCTGACCGGCCGTCGGCGGATCGGCCACCAGGCCGGCCTGGTGCAGGAACGGCGTGATCCTGGCGGCGAAGTCGGCCGGGGCCAGCTCGCGGATCTTGTCGCCGTTGATCGACTCCAGCTTGCGCACGTCGAACCGGGCGGAGTTCTTGTTCACCCGGCTCAGGTCGAACTCGGCCGCCATCTCCGCAAGGGTGAACGACTCCCGGTCCTCACCGGGAGACCAGCCGAGCAGGGCGAGGTAGTTGCAGAACGCCTCGGGCAGGAAACCCTCGTCGCGGTACCACTTGACCGACACCACGCCGTTGCGCTTGGACAGCCGCTGGCCATCGGAGCCGAGGACGTAGGGCAGGTGCGCGAAGACCGGGAAGTCCGCCTCGGCCACGCCCATGGCCCGGTAGACGGCGATCTGCCGCGGTGTCGAGGACAGCAGGTCCTCGCCGCGCACGACGTGCGTGATCTTCATGAGCACGTCGTCGACGGCCACGGCCAGCGTGTACAGCGGGCTGCCGTCGGCCCGGGTCAGCACGAAGTCGGGCACGTGCTCGTGGTCGAAGGTAACCTCGCCGCGGATCAGGTCGGTGAAGGTGGTCTGGCCCGCGGGCATCCGCATCCGGACCACAGGCCGCCTGCCCTCCGCCTGATAGGCAGCGACCTGGTCCGGGGTCAGCGAACGGCAGTGGCCGTCGTAGCCGCTCACGCCGGTGCTGCCCGCGGCCGCGCGCCGCTGCGCGACCTCCTCGGTGGTGCAGTAGCAGTGGTAGGCGGCACCGGAGGCGAGGAACCTGGCCGCCCAGTCCGCGTAGATGTCAAGCCGCTCGCTCTGCAGGTACGGGCCGTATGGGCCGCCGACATCAGGGCCCTCGTCCCAGTTCAGCCCGAGCCAGCGCAGCGTGTCCATGGCCGAGTCGATGTAGGCCTGCTCGACCCGGCTCTGATCGGTGTCCTCCAGCCGCAGCACGAAGGTCCCGCCCGTCCTGCGGGCATAGGCCCAGTCGTACAGCCCGGTCCTGACGTTGCCCACGTGCAGGTCGCCGGTTGGCGAGGGAGCGAACCTCACCCGGACGGTTCCCGTCCGGCCGTCCTCAGTCACGGTTAACCACCCTGTTCGTCAGCGTGCCGATTCCCTCGATCGTCACCGACACCTCGTCGCCATCGGCCAGCGGCCCGGCTCCGGCGGGGCTGCCGGTCAGCAGCACGTCGCCGGGCAGCAGGGTCATCACCTGGCTGACGTAGGCGATCAGCGCGGGCACTCCGGACAGCAGCTGCGCGGTCCTGGCCCGCTGGCGGACCTCCCCGTTCACGCTGGTGATGAGCTCCAGGTCGGCCGGGTCCAGATCGGTCTCGATCCATGGGCCGAGCGGGCAGAACGTGTCGAACCCCTTGGCTCGCGTCCACTGGCCGTCCCGCTCCTGCAGGTCGCGGGCTGTCACGTCGTTGGCGCAGGCGTAGCCGAAGATGACCTCGGCGGCCCGGTGGGCCGGCACCTCACGGCACAGCCTGCCGATGATGACCGCCAGCTCGCCCTCGTGCTCGATCCGCTCGGTGAGCTTCACCGGCCAGGCGATCGGGTCACCCGGCCCGGCCACCGAGGTGGACGGCTTGAGGAACAGCACGGGCTCGGCCGGCTCACGGGCGGAACCGCCCGGGTAGTTGCCGTCCACCGCGATGACCTTGCTGGGCAGCACGGGTGCGAGCAGCCTGACATCCACGACCGGGTAGCGGGCCCCGGTGAACCGCAGGCCCCCAGGATCGGCGCCGAACGGGTGCCCGTGCAGCTCGGCAATGACCGCTCCCCGGCCGCCGGAGTCACCGTTGCCCTGGTCCTCGACGATGCCGTAAGCGACCTCATCGTCGTTGGCAAACCTCGCGATACGCACGTCACCCTCACAGCCACGCAGACGACCCGACTATGACCCGTCAGGTTACTGCAGGTAGCCCTCCACCTCGGGGGTCGGGCGCCCGGCCGCCTCGTCCGGGTTCTCGCCGAACTCGCGGCGCGCCCGGCGCTGGCGGAGCAGGTCCCAGCACTGGTCCAGGGCCTCTTCCGCCGAACGGAGCTGCTCATGCTCGGCGTCGGTGGACAGCGTGCCATCCGCCACCTTGGCCCGCAGCTCATGCTCGCTCTGTATGAGCTCGTTGATGTGCGCAAGGATCTGCTTGTCATCCACCGTGCTCTGGCTCCCTCACGAGTCCTTGCCGAATCCAGCCGTACACCATTCTTGCAGCGCGCGGCACCGGACGCGCTCGCACAGCGGTAACGCCGCCGGTGTGCCCATCCATACCAACGCGGGCCGACCGGCCGCCCGAGCCGCTGAGCTGCCCGGGCAGGGCCGCGTGACCGCGCGCCCCGCCCGGGTCATGGGTGGCGGACAGCACCGTTGCAGTGTTAGGCCGCGCCAGGCTGGGGACCTCTTACCCTGGTCGCCTATGTCCCGTCCGGTACCAGGCGTGGCGGCGGGCCCGGGTTCGGGCTCGGCGCCAGAGCGGTACCGGGCCTTCCGGAGGAGCTGCCATGCAATCGTCTCGCTATGACGCCGTCGTGGTCGGTGGCGGCCACAACGGGCTGACCGCGGCCGCCTATCTCGCCCGGGCGGGCCGGTCGGTGCTCGTCCTCGAACGCCAGCCGCAGGTCGGCGGCGCGACCGTCTCCACGGCTCCGTTCCCTGGCGTCGACGTGCGCTTGTCCAGGTATTCCTACCTGGTCAGCCTCTTCCCCTCCAGCATCATCGCCGATCTTGGCCTGCCGATCGAGCTGCGTTCCCGGCGGATCGCCTCCTACACCCCGGAGGGGGACGGCGGGCTGCTGGTGGACAACACCGATCAGGCCAGGACGGCCGCTTCGTTCGCGGCGCTCACCGGCGGGCAGGCCGACTGGCTGGCCTGGGAGCGGCTGCGAGCCACGACCGGGCGGCTGGCCGCCCGGATAGCCCCGACCATGACCGAGCCGCTGCTCAGCGCCCAGGAGATCAGCGAGGTCGCCGGGGACAGCGCCGCCTGGGACATGATCACCAAACGGCCGCTCGGCGAGACACTGGAAGAGGAGTTCGGCTCCGACATCGTGCGCGGCGTGATCCTCACCGACGCCGTGGTCGGCACGTTCGCCCGGGCCACCGAGGCCAGCCTGCTGCAGAACCGGTGCTTCCTCTACCACGTGATCGGGAACGGGACCGGCGCGTGGAACGTCCCGGTCGGCGGGATGGGGCAGGTGGCTTCGGCGCTCGCCGAGGCCGCCCTGGCCGCCGGTGCGCAGATCCGGACGGGAGCCGAGGTGATGGCCATCGACCCCGGCGGGTCGGTCACGGTGCGGGAGGGCGACGCCGAATACGAGGTGGGCGCCGGGCACATCCTGGTCAATGTCGCCCCGGTCATCCTCGACCGCCTGCTCGGCGGCCCGGGAACCGCCGTCCCCGAGGGGTCCCAGCTCAAGATCAACATGGTGCTGCGACGGCTGCCCGGGCTGCGCGACGGCTCCGTTGCCCCCCGCGACGCGTTCTCCGGCACCTTCCACGTCAACGAGGGCTATGCCGCGCTGGACACGGCCTACGATCAGGCCGCCCGGGGCCAGGTCCCCACGCTGGCGCCGTGCGAGGCCTACTGCCACTCGCTCACCGACGACTCCATCCTCGGCCCCGGGCTGCGCACCTCCGGTGGGCAGACGCTGACCGTGTTCGGGCTGCACATGCCGGCCTCACTGTTCCGCGCCGACCCAGCCGGGGCCAAGGAACGAGCCTTCCGGTCCACCATGGAGTCGATCAACGCCGTGCTGGCCGAGCCGATCGAGGACTGCCTGCTGGCAGACGCTGACGGGCGGCCGTGCATCGAGGTCAAGACCCCCGCCGACCTGGAGGCCGAGGCCTACCTGCCCGGCGGCCACATCTTCCACGGCGACCTGTCCTGGCCGTTCGCCGAGAACCCGGACGACACCGGCCGCTGGGGCGTGGAAACCCCGCACCCACGCGTACTCATCTGCGGCGCCGGCGCCCGCCGCGGCGGCGGCGTGAGCGGCATCGGCGGCCACAACGCCGCCATGTCGATCCTCCGCAGCCCGGCGTGACCCCAGACAGCAACCCACCCCCACCCACAACCGGCGTGAGTGCTGGGATCGGGTTCGACTGGGGCGTTCAGGGCTGCTCGGTAGGTTCGCGGCCGGGCGCCGGCGGCCGGCCCACGTGGCCGTGATCGGGTGCGGGCGGCCGGGCGCTGGGGCCGCCCGCACCCGGTGGTCAGGCGCTCACCGTCCCGTAGACGGCTAGGTTCGGCTGGCTGCCGACCAGGAGAGTCTGCTTCCCGGACGAGACCGCGCTCAGCGCGGACGGGCCCGGCCAGGAGATGTAGGACCCGAAGGAGTTGCCTGGATCGCCGTTGGCCCAGGCAGTTGCGGCGCCGCCGTTCGCCAGGCTCGGCAGCGCTGTCGATGTCTGCGAGGAGCCGTTCAGCGAGACCGCGTACAGGGTCGCGTTGGTGGCCGTGAAGGCGATGCTGCCCGAGCCGTCCGGGAAGAAGGTGCTGCTCATGTTCACGGGCGTGAGCGTGCCTAGTTCCACCGTCCCGGTGCTGGCGCCGGCCAGCTTGTAGATCCCCTGGCTGGTGGAGACCCACAGTTCGTCTCCGCTGCCGGTCGGATGGGGGTTCACCGCGAGCCAGCCCGACCGCGCGTCGTCCACGGTCAGGCTGGACGTCACGGACAGGTTCCAGATGAGCGTCCAGGTCGACCCGGAGTTGGTGGAACGCCAGATCCCGGTCGAGGTTGTCCCCCTGCTCGCCGCCCGGTCGAAGCAGTACAGGTGGGTCCCCGCGGAATTGGCGACGACGGGCATGCACTGGACGGCCATGCTATCGAGGGTGCAGGCGGTGCTGTTCACCTGTGACCACGACCAGTTGCCCTTGGCCGTGGGGTCGGCCGGAATCTGAGCCCGCCAGATTCCGGCGCCTGTCGTCGATGCCACGAGGTAGTAGCTGGAGCCCGATTTGGCCACGCACAGACCGACGGGTGCGTCGCCGCCTTCACCAGTCGCCGAGCCGAAGCCGGTGTCGAACCAGGTGGCATACGTGGAATCGGACCAGTAGATGTTGCCGTGGCCGTTTTCCCCGTCCGGGCTGTTGTACTTGTTGTGCACGCCGAGGTAGACGACGCTCGTGTAGGTGGTCGAGCCCACTGTGATGGAGGCCCGGGGATCGAAGACCGCGGCGTGACTTTCGAAATCGTCAGGATCGGCCGGCGGGGGGGTCGGGCCATTTTTGGTCACCGTCGCGCTGAAGCCGCTATTGTCCCCGGCGACGTCGATGAAGAGGTAGTCGTCACCGCAGACGACGTAGTGCTCCGCGACGTTGGGGTCGGTGGCGATGCAGAACGAGGCGATCGCGGGCGCACCATTGACCGCCAGGTTCCAATTGCAGCTGGTGCCCAGGTTGGCATCGCTGGTGATGAAGAAGCCGCTCGAGCCGGTCACGAAGATCTGGTCGGTGTTCTGCGGGTTGACCAGGACGTGCGCCTGGCCGAATGAGCCGCCCCCGAGCCAGTTGTGAAAGCCCGAATCCGCATGCCACCAGGTCTGGCCGTCCGGTGGGATGGGGCTGAGATTGATGCTGGCCGAGCCGGTGAGGTCCGTGGTCGAGACGACCGCTCCGGTCGTGGGGTTCACCACGATCCGCACCACATTGGTGAAATTGGTCTGCCCGGTTTTGGTACTGCCGCTCGCGCATGCTGCGACGATCACATGGTCAGAACCGCTCAGGTACCCGTCGAGGCTGGTCCACGGCCCGTAGAAGCCCGATGCCTTGAGCCCTCCGTTCAGCGAGAACCACGTGCTGGTGCTGGTCTGGTAAAGGTAGATCCCGAACTCGGTGAAGGTGACGTACAGGTTGGTCCCCAGGACCTTTATGTCGGAGACGGTGCTGAAGGCAGGCACCCCAGTGGGGAGCGACACCGAACTCCATGTCGGCGATGTCACCGTCGCATCCGGGGTGTGGTACAGGCCACCGTCGGTGGGACTAGTGAGAGGGAATGACCACGCGCCCGCGTACAGGCCCTTCGCGGCGTTCGGGTCGAGCGCCAGCGCGCGCAGGTACCTGCTGCCGTTGATGAGCCCGGCCTGGCTCCACGTGCTGCCGTCGTCGGTCGACCGGGCGACCCCGGTGTTGAACGTGGCCGCGTACAGGTAGTTCGTGGTGCCCACGGTGGTCTGGGCGAGCAGGTGGCCGACCGACCGGTCCTGGTCGTTATTCTCGGTGCTGGGCAGGACCACTCCGTCTCCAGTGCTGTTCGCCTGGAAGTTCAGGAAGGCGTACGTCGTGGCGGGTGCCCGCATGCTCCAGGTCACGCCGCCGTCGGTGCTGACCAGGAAGCCGCCGTCGTTGGCCGGGGCCTTCTTGCCGACGCAGGCATAGACCTCGCCGGCGACGGTCTCGCTCCAGGCCATCGCCGCGTTGCATCGCCACGCCGGGCCGTACAGGCCGTCCTGGCTGAGCTGCCAGTGGTCGCCGAAGTCAGCGCTGCGCCACATGCCCTCCACGTCGCCGGCCAGGACGAGCTGCTGGCCGGTCGGGTCCAGCGCCGCCATGGTGATCATCTCGGCGCCGTCCAGGTACACACCCTGGAAGACCACACCACGGAAGGCCGCGAACGCGACAGCCCAGCCGTTCTCGGTGGTGACGGAGAAGCCCGGGCTGATGGTCTCGACCCCCGCGCCCAGGCTGTCGTCATACCACGCTCCCCAGGGGTTGACGACGCTGCCACCCAGAATCCGGAGGAAGGTGTAGCCCGTCCCTGGGTTGGTCCAGCTGCCAGAGACCGCGCTGCCGAACCAGTCCCCGGCCACGGCTATGCCGAGCGCGTTCCCCACGTTCCCCGATGGGGCGGTCAGGCTGAACGTGCCGCCGGAACCGCCGGAGGCCTGCCCGGCGGCATCCAGCACCGCCATCATGCCCGAGCCTGCAGGAACCGAGTACTCGCTCAGGCAACCGCGGCAGTTGGCGCCTGTGTCGGTGGCGGTGAAGGTGACCGAGGTGACCCCCGAAGAGCAACCTGGCGAGTCCGCGTTACCCGGGAAGTACCAGATCTCCACGCGCCCGGAGCCGCCGGCCCCGGCCGGGCCGGAGACCGCCTTGGCCAGGCGCCAGCCACTCCCGGAGGGCGGATTGAACTGCCAGACCCCGGTCCCGTCCGACGTCACGCCCTGGATGGTGACGACCAGCAGGTTCCCGGCCGTGGAACCGGGGCTCGGCAGCGTCAGCGTGATCGATCCGGTGCCGGCTGCGGCCGAACCGACCTGCTTGAAGGTGAACGAGCCTGAACTTCCTGTCAGTGGTTTCAGGAGGCCCGGCCTCAGGCCCGTCGGCCGTGTGGATGAAGGCGGCAGTCGCCGCAGCAGCATGCCGCCAGCGGCCACGGCCGCTGTCCCGTAGATGAAGTTGCGCCTGGTCCATTCTGGTCCGCTGAACCTTGCCTGGTTGCCTGGGTTCCCAGCCTCGTCGGCCGGCTGGGTGCCTGGAATCTGATCGTCGCTCACGTGAGCCCGCCCCTCATCTGCCGACTCGCACCCCGCACGCGGAAATCCCGGCACTGTCCAGGCACGCCAGCACGGCAACTTCGCGCGGAACCACGAAACGGCAATCGGTTACATTCGGTGCAATCGTCACCTGGTTTCCCCCGCTCCGCAAGACCTGAACGGGTAACTTTGTCCTAGCTTGACAACTTTGTCCTGGCTTGACTTCCGAGCTGCTCGGCAGGTTCGTGGCCGGCCCGCAGGAGGCAGAAGGTGACGGCTTCGGACAGGGCCTGCCAGGAGGCGGCGATGATGTTCTCGTGCACGCCGACCGTGTTCCAGTCGGAATCGCTGCCGTCGCCGGAGGTGATCAGGACGCGGGTGACCGCGCCCGTGCCGTGTGAGCCCTCCAGGATGCGGACCTTGTAGTCGACCAGCTCCAGGCCGCCCAGCTCCGGGTAGATCTGGCCGAGGGCCAGCCGCAGCGCCGTGTCCAGCGCGTTCACCGGACCGTTGCCCTCGCCGGTGGCCACGATCCGCTCGCCCTTGGCGGTCAGCTTGACGGTGGCCTCGCTGACCACCTCGCCACCGCGGCGCTGCTCCACGATGACCCGCCAGGACTCGACCGCGAAGTGCCCCCACCCACCTCCCCTTCCCTCCTCACGGCCGGCCAGTTCGTCGCGCAGCAGCAGCTCGAACGAGGCGTCGGCGGCCTCGAACGTGTAGCCGCGTGCCTCCAGCTCCTTGACCCGGGCCACGACCCGCCCGGCCGCCGCGCGGTCGCCGGACAGGTCGTAGCCGAGCTGCGCGCCCTTGACCTCCACCGACGCCCGGCCGGCCATGTCGGACACGAGCATCCGCATGTCGTTGCCCACCAGCGCCGGGTCGATGTGCTGGTAGAGCATCGGGTCGACCTTGACCGCCGAGGCGTGCAGGCCCGCCTTGTGCGCGAACGCGGAGTACCCGACGTAGGGCTGGTGCGAGTTCGGCGCCACGTTGGTGACCTCGCTGATCGCGTGCGCGATGCGGCTCATCTCCGGCAGGCAGCCGTCCGGCAGCACCTGCCTGCCCTTCTTGAGCTGCAACCCGGCGACGACGCTGAACAGGTTCGCGTTGCCTGCCCGCTCGCCATACCCGTTGGCGGTGCCCTGCACGTGGCTCACCCCGGCGTCCACGGCCGCCAGGGTGCTGGCCACCCCGCACGCGGTGTCATCGTGGCAGTGGATGCCAAGGCGCGAGCCGGTCCGGCCGAGCACCTCCGCGACCACGTCGGCGAGCTGGCCGGGAAGCATGCCGCCGTTGGTGTCGCACAGCGTTATCACGTCGGCGCCAGCCTCGGCGGCCGCGCGCACCACTTCCAGGGCGTAGCTGGGGTTGGACGCGTATCCGTCGAAGAAGTGCTCGGCGTCGAGGAAGACCCGCTTCCCCTCCTGGCACAGGTGGGCGACCGTGTCGCTGACCATGGCGAGGTTCTCGTCCAGGGTCGTGCGCAGGGCCAGCCTGACGTGCCGGTCATGACTCTTGGCGACAAGGGTCACGACCGGCGCGCCCGACTCGCGCAGCGCGGCGACCAGCGGGTCATCGGCCGCCTTGACGCCGGGCCGGCGGGTCGCGCCGAACGCGGCGAGCTGCGCGTGCTTGAACTCCAGCTCGGTGGCCGCGAGCCGGAAGAACTCGGTGTCCTTCGGGATGGCACCGGGCCAGCCACCCTCGATGAACCCGACGCCGAACTCGTCGAGCCTGGCCGCGATCGCCAGCTTGTCGGCGACGGTCAGGTTCAGGCCCTCCTGCTGCGCGCCATCACGCAGGGTGGTGTCGTAGACGTGAAAGGAGTCGTCGCGCATCGGATTCCCGTTTCTCTGTAGAGGTCGCTGGCTTGTCTGGTCCCGGAAAGCAAAAGACCCCTCGCGGATGCGAGAGGTCTGCGCGTCGCCGGCAACCGGCTGCGTGTGCCCATAGCCCGCGCCCGCCGGGCGGAGCCCGGCATCGGGGGGTCCGGGGGGTCGTCCCCCCGGACTAGCACTACGGGCTACGGCGAAGTTGATCGAAGATCAACGAGCAGCCGCCGTCGCGCGACGCGCCTGCCGATAATGACCCGGCCGGACGTCATGGCAGCAGCCTGGCACAGCGCGCTCAAATCTGGCCACTTTGATCTCAGCATGCGAGATCCCGGAATCAGCACCCGGTTGATCAACGGCAGGCAAGAGTGGCGGCCAGGTAAGCCGGTATACGATTGCTCACGGCGTACGTTTTACCCAGATACCCCGCTCCAAGCAGACGACCGTGACAGCGCCTGGCCTGGCCGGCCGATCGATCGATCGAGATGGGTGACACGATGACACTGATTGAACGCGTCAGCTGGACAGCGACGCGGCTCGCCCTGCTGGTGCTGCTGGCCAGCACCGGCGCGGCGGGCCTCGCGGCACCGGGCGCCCAGGCCGGCACGGCTGGAACCGGGCGCACCGCCCAGCAGACCTGGTCGGTCCAGCTGACCCCGACGATCCCCGACCCGAGCGGGGACCTCAGCAGCGTGTCGTGCACTTCACCCACGTTCTGCGTTGCCGTGGGGCAGCCGCTGTTCAGCTCGCCGCTCGCCGCAGCCTGGAACGGCACCTCGTGGCGGCGGCTGCCGGTATCCGGAGAGGGTCCGCGGATCAGCCCGCAAGGTGTCTCGTGTGCCTCGCCCACCTTCTGCGTCGCCGTCGGCTTCGGGCAGGCCGGGACGGAAATCGCCACCTGGAACGGGACCGCCTGGGCAGCCACCAAATCGCCGCCGTACAACGGCCACCTGATGGGCGTGTCGTGTTCCTCTCCCGCTGCCTGCCTGGCCGTCGGTGAAACCATCGCCTCAAGCGGCAACACGTTCCCGATGGCCGAGCGGTGGAACGGTACGCGATGGCTGCGGGTCACGGTCCCCCAGCGCCGCAGCTTTCACCTCGGCAGCCTCAACGCCGTCTCGTGCACGTCGGCCACGGCCTGCACCGCCGTCGGGAGCTATGGCAAGCCCGGGAAGGATGACCCGCTGATCGAGCGGTGGAACGGCGCCAGTCTGGCGCCCCAGCAGGCGGCCCAGGCACCGTCGGCCGAAAGTACCCTCACCGGTGTCTCCTGCCCTGAAGCCAGCGGCTGCGTCGCCGTTGGGCAGGCGGATAACTCGCCGTCCGCGCAGAGCTGGAACGGGACCGGATGGTCCGCGATGACGTTGCCAGCCGCCAACGGCACGCTGGACGGCGTGTCGTGCGCCGCGATCACTGCCTGCACCGCCACCGGGTCCATCAACGTCGGCACCCGCAGGCCAGTCCTCGCCGAGCAGTTGGCCGGTTCCACCTGGAGTGTCCAGCAGATCCCGACGCCGGCCGGAGCCGGTGGCGGCTTGTCCAGCGTCTCCTGCGTCAAGACCGCGGACTGCGTCGCCGTTGGCAGCTACACGAGCCAGTCCCAGGCGTTCAAGTCGCTGGGCGAGACGTGGAACGGCACCCGGTGGACGATCCAGCCCACGCCGAACGGCCGCCGCAGCCGGCCTGAGGGCTCATTCGACGCTGTCTCGTGCGCGGATCCGGCACAGTGCACCGCGGTCGGCAACTTCCAGACCAGCACCAATGCCATTATCTCGCTCGGCGAGACATGGAACGGGTCCCGGTGGGCTCTGCGCGGTTCGCCGCCCCCCTCCAGCCAGCCCACCGAGCCGGCGGGCATCTCGTGCCCGGCAGCGACCATGTGCATGACAGTGGGCGGCTATACCGGCGCGCAGGAGCGCACGTATCCATGGGCGGCGATCTGGAATGGCACCCGCTGGACTACCGTCAAGCCTCCCAAACCGCCGGGCAACGCCGCCGTCGCCGAATTGGACAGCGTCTCCTGCGCTTCCGCCACCTCCTGCATCGCCGTGGGCGGCGAGGGCAACAGTCCGCAGAACCCGCTGGCCTACGCCTGGAACGGCACCAAGTGGACCGCACAACCCCCGCCCGCAACCGGCGGGTTCCTGAACGGTGTGTCGTGCACCTCGGCAGCCTCATGTATCGCGGTGGGCGACGGCGCAACCTGGCTTGCCGAAACCTGGAACGGGCAGACGTGGACGCCGATGCCCACGTCCGGAAGCCCCGGCATCGACGCGGTCTCCTGCAGTTCCGCCACCGCCTGCACGGCCGTCGGTATCAGCGACGGCGCCGGGCAGGCCGCGATCGAGCGGTGGGACGGCACGACCTGGACCGCCCAGCAAGCGGCACTCGCGCCACCGGGATTCAGCATCGCACAGCTCAACGGCGTGTCGTGCGCCTCGGCCACGGCGTGCACCGCAGTGGGCTACTACTGGAACGGCCAGGACAACAACACGACCCACGCCTTCATCCAGGCCTGGGACGGCACGAGCTGGACGGCCACGCAAGCCCCGGACACCGGCTTCGGCGAACTCAATTCGGTCGTCTGCACGGCACCGTCGGCCTGCATCGCGGTCGGCGCCCAGAAGGTGAACTCCATCAACGAGGAACCGCTGGCCGAGTCCTCGCGATGATCGCCTCTCCGCGCCGGCGCCGGTCCGGCTGGCGGCGGCGTGGAGAGTATGGGGTCAGCAGATCTTGTGTACCCAGCCGTGCGGGTCGGGCAGGCGGCCGTACTGGATGCCGAGCAGTTCCTCGCGCAGCTTGAGGGTGACCGGGCCCGGCTCGCCGGTGCCGACCGTCCAGCCTCCCGACGTGCTCTTCACCCGGCCGATCGGGGTGATCGCGGCGGCGGTGCCGCAGGCGAACGCCTCGGTGAGCTCGCCCGACGCGGAGCCGGAGCGCCACTGCTCCACCGAGATCCGCTCCTCACCGGCCGCGATGCCGAGGTCGCCGGCCAGCTTGAGCATCGCGTCCCTGGTGATGCCGGGCAGGATTGTGCCGCCGAGCGGCGGCGTCACCAGCTTGGCCTGCGAGCCCGACCCGAGGACGAAGAAGATGTTCATGCCGCCCATCTCCTCGATCCAGCGGTGCTCGATCGCGTCCAGCCAGACCACCTGGTCGCAGTCGTTGCCGAGGGCCTGCACCTGGCCGATGAAGCCGCCGGCGTAGTTGCCGCCGCACTTGGTCGCGCCGGTCCCGCCGGGGGCCGCCCGGGTGTACTCCCCGGACAGCCAGACGGTCACCGGCTTGATCCCGTCGGGGAAGTACCCGCCGGCCGGGGAGGCGATGACGATGAACATGTACGCGTTGGACGGCTTGCTGATGCCGATCCCCGCCTGCGTCGCGATCATGAACGGGCGCAGGTACAGGCTCTCGTTGTCGGCGAACGGGACCCAGTCCCGGTCCTGGGTGACCAGCAGCTCGAGGGCCTGGACGAAGACATCCTCGGGAAGCTCCGGCATCACCAGGCGGACGGCCGACTGGTTGAACCGCGCGGCGTTGGACCACGGCCGGAAGCACGCCACCGAGCCGTCGGCCTGCCGGTATGCCTTCAGCCCCTCGAAGAACTCCTGGGCGTAGTGGAAGACCGCGGTCGAGGGATCCAGGCTCAGCGGGCCGTAGGGCTTGAGCAGGGCGTCGTGCCAGCCCCGCTCGGCTGTCCAGTTCACCGTGATCATGTGATCGGTGAATACCTTGCCAAAACCCGGCGCCGTTGCTATCCGCTCCCGCGCACTCGCCGGCAACGGTGACGGCGAGGGCTGGATCTCGAATTCGATCTCTGAGCGCGGGCTTGTGGCCATGCCTGGATCCTTCCTGTCGGTCCTCCTATCTTGCCGCGCGCCGTGCCCCCGTGTGGCCACAGCCGGGTCACGACTGCCGAATCAAGGCATAAACGGCAATACCGGATAACGCTCTAGCTGGATACTCGCTCGGCGATGTCGTCGCCGGCCTCCCAGGTGGAGCGCGCCACCCAGGCGCCCTGGCGTTCCAGCAGATCCTCGGCGACCGCCTGCTCGATACGGGCGGCCTCGGCGGTCAGGCCGAGGTGCTGGCAGAGCAGGGCCGCGGACAGGATCGCCGCGGTCGGGTCGGCCTTGTGCCGGCCCGCGATGTCCGGCGCGCTGCCGTGCACCGGCTCGAACATGCTGGGCGCCGTCCGCTCCGGGTTGATGTTGCCGCTGGCGGCGAGGCCGATGCCGCCGGCCACCGCCGCGCCGAGGTCGGTCAGGATGTCGCCGAACAGGTTGTCGGTGACGATCACGTCGTACCGGCCCGGATCGGTGACGAAGAACATCGACGCCGCGTCCACATGGCCGTAGTCGACCGAGACCTCGCTGAAGTCCGCGGCCACCTCGCTGACGGTCCGCTGCCACAGGTCGCCGGCGTAGGTGAGCACGTTCGTCTTGTGCACGAGGGTCAGCTTCCTGCGGGGCCTGGCGGCGGCCCGCTCGAACGCGTACCTGACCACGCGGGCGACCCCGAACGCGGTGTTGACGCTCTCCTGGGTGGCGATCTCATGCGCCGTGCCCTGGCGCATGACGCCGCCCGCGCCGGTGTAGGGACCCTCGGTCCCCTCCCGGACGACCACCATGTCGACCGCCTCAGGCCGCACGTCCGCGAGCGGCGTGGCAACCCCGGGGTACAGCCGCACCGGGCGCAGGTTGATGTACTGGTCGAGCTCGAACCGCAGCCTGAGCAGCAGCCCGCGCTCCAGCACACCGCTCGGCACGCTCGGGTCACCGACCGCGCCGAGCAGGATAGCGTCCTGCCCGCGCAGCTCGTCGAGCACGGAATCGGGCAGGGCCTCGCCGGTGGCGTGCCAGCGCTTCGCGCCAAGGTCGTAGCTGGTCTCCTCGACCGCCACCGTGGGCGTGACCGCGCGCAGGACCTTGAGGGCCTCCGTCACGACCTCAGGGCCAATGCCGTCGCCGCCGATCACGGCGAGCCTGATGGTGCGTTCAGCCATGCCGGAACCTTACCGGGTGGCCAAGCTCGCGTTCCCCGGGTTCAGTAGCCACGGCGCGAGCCGGCGTCGCCGCCGTTGTCGCGGCGGTCCAGCGCGACCTGGACGGCGTGCACCGGCGACATGGCTTTGCCGTTCACGGCCTTGCCGTTGTTCTCACCCGAAGGGGTAGCGACCGCGGACTGCTCGGTGTGCTCGGACTGCTCGGTGTGCTCGGTGTGCTCGTCAGCCGGATTGGCAGGCTGGTCCCAGGAATACATGTTGTACACGGCAGAAGTCTCCTGATGCGGGATTCATTCACGGCCAGCACCGCTACCCGTAGCGGGGTGCCGGCCTGTCCTGATCAGGCCCCGCTACGGCTGCTAAGGATAAATACGTAGCGCCGCATCTCGTCACCGACGATACCGCAGGGTAACCATCCTGGCCACCTGTCGGCATAGCTGTCCCAGCATGTGAGACAGTAATCCGGCTGCCTGGCCGGTTGCCTCTGTTTCAGCGCTCTGCCGCCGTCCGTTCCAGCTCCGCGATTCCCCGGCTGGCACCACCAGGAAATTTCCTTTTCATATATAAAAGAAATCTCCGGAGGGCGGACGGCGGACCAACCGCGGGCACGATCACGCGGCCGCGACGGACGCTAGGGCTGGCGCTGGCGGGGCAGGCGTGGCCGGCGGCGGAGGCGTAAGCTCGCGTCCAGATCGACGGTGCGGCCGAAGACGGCGCCGATGGCCGTGGTGATCTCGTCCAGCAGGGTCTGGGGCAGCGCCGAGTCGATGGTGAGCACGATCAGCGCCTGGCCGCCGCGGGCGTTCCGGCAGACCTGCATGCCGGCGATGTTGATGCCCTGGCCGCCGAGGATCTCACCGACCACGCCGACGACTCCCAGCCGGTCGGTGTAGGTGAGGAACGCCATGTGGGCGGCCGGGGCGATCTCCATCTCGAAGCCGTTGACCTCGACCAGCTTCTCGATCTGGCGGGCCCCGGTCAGCGTGCCCGACACCGACACGACCTGGCCGTCGGCCAGCGCACCGCGCAGCGTCACCACGCTGCGCCAGTCCGGGCTCTCCACCTCGGTCACCAGCTCGACCTCGACGCCGCGGTCGGCCGCGAGCAGCGGGGCGTTCACGAAGGTGACCGGGTCCTCGACCACGCTGCTGAACACACCCTTGAGCGCGGCGAGCTCGAGCACGCGGACGTCCTTGGCCGCTATCTCGCCCCGGACCACGACGTCAAGGTGGGCAGCCATGCCGCCGGCCAGTGCGGTGAAGATCCGGCCCAGCTTCTCGGTGAGCGGCAGGCCGGGCCGGACGTCCTCGTCGACCGGCCCGCCCTGCACGTTGACGGCGTCCGGCACGAACTCGCCGGACAGCGCGAGCCTGACCGAGCGGGCGACCTGGGTGCCCGCTTTCTCCTGGGCCTCGTGTGTGCTGGCCCCCAGGTGCGGGGTGGCGACCACGTTGTCGAAGCCGAACAGGGGGCTGTCGGTGCAGGGTTCGGTTGCGTAGACGTCCAGCGCGGCGCCGGCCACCCGGCCGTCCTTGAGGGCGAGCGCGAGGGCGTGCTCGTCCACGATGCCGCCCCTGGCGGCATTCACGATCCGGGCGCCTCGCTTGAGCAGGCCGAACTCACGCTCGCCCAGGATGCCGATCGTTTCGGGGGTTTTGGGCAGGTGGACGCTGATGAAGTCCGACTCGGCCAGCAGCTCCTCCAGGGTGGCCATACGCACGCCGAACTGCGCCCCACGGGCGGCCGGCACATAGGGGTCGAAGGCGACGATCTTCATCCCGAAGGCCGCGAGCCGCTGGGCCACCAGCACGCCGATGCGCCCGAGCCCGAGCAGCCCGGCCACCTTGCCCTCCAGCTCCACGCCGGTGAACTTGGCGCGCTTCCACTCGCCGGCCCGCAGCGACGCGACCCCCTGCGGCAGGTTGCGGGCCAGCGCGAGCAGCAGGGCGACCGCCTGCTCGGCCGCGCTCACGATGTTGGAGGTGGGGGCGTTGACCACCATGACGCCGGCCTTGGTGGCCGCCTCGACGTCGACGTTGTCCAGGCCAACCCCGGCGCGCGCCACCACCTGGAGGCTGGGCGCGTGCGCGAGCGCCTCCGCGTCGATCTTGGTGGCGCTCCGGACGATCACGGCCGAGGCGTCCGCCAGGGCCGGCAGCAGCTGGGCACGATCGGCACCGTCGGTGTGCCTGACCTCGTAATCGGATTCCAGCAGGGCAAGACCTGCGGGAGACAGTTCCTCGGCGACCAAGACGATAGGCACGGACACGGATGCCTGCTCTCTGGCTTCTAGGTGCTCGGCTGGGCTTGCAACCGGCGGAGCTTCCTAGTTTAACGCTTGTGAACAAAATCACGAGCGCGCCAGGGTGGGGCGGAAGCACTGCGGACGTTCCCGTGGTGGCAACGTGGCCCGCCGATGGTGTCGATGGCACATCGACACCACCGGATGACGGTCGATGGCACATCGACACCACCGGATGACGGTCGATGGCACATCGACACCACAGGGTGACGGTCGGCGTTGCGCAACCATGACATGGGCCGGGGACCGGCGGGGACCTGTTAGTCGGCGGTTTCCAGCCAGCTCATCAGTGGGCGGAGGGCCGCGCCTACCTGCTCGATCTGCTCGGACTGCTCGGCCTCGCGGCGCTTGAGGAAGGTGGGACGGCCTGCGTCGAACTCCTCGATGAGCTCCCTGGCGAAGGAGCCGTCCCGGATCTCGGCGAGGATCCGGCGCATCTCCGCCCGGCTGCGCTCGTCGATGATCCGCTGGCCGCGGGT
>DASXMU010000095.1:0-2397 GCA_036495485.1 Streptosporangiaceae bacterium | reverse complement strand
GGTGCTGGTTTTTGTGGGGCGTTGTGATGGTCAGGTGAAGGTGCGGGGGTTCCGGGTGGAGGTGGGTGAGGTGGAGGCGGTGCTGGCTGGGTTGCCGGGGGTGCGTCAGGCGGTGGTGGTGGCGCGGGAGGGTGTGGGTGGGGTTGGTGGGGTTGGGCTGGCTGGTTATGTGGTGGGTGAGGTGGGTGTGGTGCTGGATGGGGGTGTGCTGCGGCGGGGGGTGGCGGGGGTGCTGCCGGATTACATGGTGCCCTCGGCCTGCGTCGTGGTAGACGCACTGCCCCTGCTGCCGAACGGCAAGGTGGACCGGGCCCGGCTCCCGGCCCCGCGCTATGAGCCTGCCGCCGGCGGGCGGGCACCGCGCACCCCCGCCGAAGAGATCCTTTGCGGGCTGTTCGCCGAGGTGCTCGGGGTGGCCCCGGCCGGCATCGACGACAGCTTCTTCGACCTGGGTGGCCAGTCGCTGAAGGCGATCCGCCTGGTCAACCGGATCCGCTCGGCACTGGCGTTCGACCTGGACATCCGCGACGTCTTCGCAGCCCCGACGCCGGCCGGGCTGGCCGCGGCCATGACACGGCACCGGTCGCCGTCCCGGCTCCCGCTGCGCCAGGCGCCGCGACCGCGGTCCATCCCCCTGTCGTTCGCGCAGAGCAGGCTCTGGTTCCTGAACCAGCTGGAAGGGCCGAGCCCGGTCTACAACATTCCGATGGTCTGGCGGGTATCCGGCGGCCTGTCCGCCGGCGCCCTGCGGGCGGCGCTCCACGACGTGGCGGCCAGGCACGAAAGCCTGCGGACCATGATCGGCGAGGCTGACGGCACCGCGCGGCAACTCATCGCCGGGGCAGCGGCCGCACACCCGGAGCTCGAAGTCCGGCAGGTCACCCGGGACGAACTGGCCACCGCGGTCGGGAACGCCTGCCACTATGCGTTCGACCTGTCCGCCGAGCTGCCCATCCGCGGCTGGCTCTTCGAAGTGGCCGACGGCGAATACGTGCTCGCGCTCGTCGTGCACCACATCGCCACCGACGAATGGTCAGCCCGGCCGCTGCTCGGTGACCTGTCGGCGGCCTACCGCGCGAGGCAGGCAGGCACGCCACCCGCATGGCCGCCGCTGCCCGTCCAATACGCTGACTACGCGCTGTGGCAACGGGAACTGCTCGGCGGGGCTGGCGATCCGGACAGTGAGCTGAGCGGGCAGCTTGACTTCTGGCGCACCTATCTCGCCGGGCTTCCCAGCGAGATCGCGCTGCCCTCGCTCCGCTCCCGTCCCGCCGTCCCCTCCTACCAGGGCGGCACCGTCGCGGTGGACCTCGGCGCGGACCTGCACAGCAAGCTCCGGGCCCTGGCGCTGGCCGAAGGCGTGACGCTGTTCATGGTGGCGCAGGCGGCGGTGGCCGTGCTGCTGTCGCGGCTCGGCGCCGGCATGGACGTACCGATCGGCGCCCCGGTAGCCGGGCGCACCGACGAGGCGCTCGACGAGCTGGTCGGGTTCTTCGTGAACACGCTGGTGCTGCGGACCGACGTGTCGGGAAATCCCCCGTTCACCGAGCTGCTGGCCCGGGTGCGCCAGGCCGACCTGGCCGCGTTCGCCCATCAGGATGTGCCGTTCGAGCGGCTGGTCGAGGTGCTCAACCCAGCCAGGTCAGCCGCACGGCACCCGCTGTTCCAGGTCATGCTGTCGGTAGCGGACAGCATCGAAGCCGGCCTGACGCTGCCCGGCCTCGACGTGCGGGCCGAGCACGCCGGCACCAGCACCGCGAAGTTCGACCTGACGTTCACCTTCACCGACTGCCGGCCAGCCGGCGGCGGCCAGGCCGGGATCACCGCCCGGATCCTCTACGCCAGCGATCTGTTCACCGCCGGGGAGATCGAAGTGCTGGCGGGCCGGCTTCTCCGGGTACTCGGCGCGGTGACCACCAGCCCGGACGCGGCGGTCAGCGACATCGAGGTGCTCGGCCCGGCTGAGCGTGAGCTGATCCTGCACGGCTGGAGCGGCACCGCACCGCCGCGGGCGCCGGCCGGGACGCTGCCCGCTCTGTTCGCCGCGCAGGCGGCCCTGACCCCAGCCGCGGTGGCGGTCGCCAGCGCCGGCCAGGACATCACCTACGCTCACCTCGACGCCACGTCGGACGAGCTGGCCCAGTCGCTGAAGGCCTGCGGTGCCGGACCGGAAACGCCGGTGCTCGTGCTGATGGAGCGATCGGCTGAGCTGGTCCTGACGCTGCTCGCGGTGGTCAAGACCGGCGGGTTCTACGTGCCGGCGGATCCCGCCTGGCCCGCGGCACGGGTGCGTTTCGTGGCCGGCGACACGCGCACCGGCGTGATCGTGTGTGACGGCGGGCTGGCCGGGTTCGCCCGGCAGGCCTGTCCCACGGCGCGGGTACTGACCGCGCCGCC
>DASXMU010000094.1:0-6502 GCA_036495485.1 Streptosporangiaceae bacterium | reverse complement strand
CTCGCCCAGTCGAACTACCACCTGCCCACCGGCACGGTCGCCAAGATCCTGGGCACCTCGAACTTCGGCACGGCCTCGTCGCCGCAGATCTTCGCCGAGTCCTCGCTGGACTCCACGCTGCAGTCCGGCCAGCTCGACGCCTCCAGCGCGTTCATCACCCAGGCCATCGAGCTGCACCTGGACTACATTCCGCTGCCGTCCGCGATCAACCTCGGTGACGCCACCCTCGCGGCGCAGTACCAGAAAGCCTCGGTCACGATCACCGGCAACGTCACCAAGCACGGCTCCCCGCAGGTCCTCGACATCACGTCGATCGGCGCGCCCACCCCGGCCGCGATCGCCTTCATCAAGTACACGCTGTCCACCGCGGGCCTGGCCGAGTACAAGAAGGGCGGCTTCACCCTGCTCACCCCCACCGCCACCGGCTCCAACGTCCCGAGCGCGATAAAGAGTGAACTGGGCGGCTAGCCCAGCGGCGGCGGCGGGCGGTGCTGTCCGGGGGGACGAGCCTCCCGGACAGCCCAGCCCACCGCGCCCAGATAAGAACCGTCCCAGGCTGCGGTCCATCTCCGGGTACGCCTCGGTGGCGGGCGCGGCGGTGATCTGGATCGCCCTGCTCGGCCCGGTGATCGCCCTGCTCACGCACCTGTCCGGCGGCGCCATCGAGAGCGCGCTGACCGCACCGGGAGCGCTCGGCCCGCTGCTGGTCTCGGTTGAGTCCGGCGGCCTCACGCTGGCCGTGCTGCTGCTCGTCTGCACGCCGCTGTCCTGGATGCTGGCCCGCGGCACGCTCCCGTTCCCGCAGGTCTGGGAGGCGGGCGTGCTGGCCAGCCTGCTGCTGCCGCCGCTGGTGATCGGCCTGCTCCTGGTCTTCCTGGTCGGCCCGTACACGCCGGTCGGCGAGCTGATCGGCCACCTGCACCTGTCCGCGACCAACACGTTCCTGGCCCTGGTCATCGCTGAGGTGTACGAATCGGCGCCGTACTACGTGCTGGGCGCGCAAGCGGCCTTCGGCGGCGTGGATCCACGGCTCGAACAGCAGGCCGGGCTGCTCGGTGACCGTCCCGGCCGGGTCTTCAGGCGGGTGACGCTGCCGCTGGCCGCGCCGGGGCTTGCCATGTCGCTCGCCATCGCCTGGGCCAGGGCTATGGGCGCGTTCGGCGCGGTCGTTATCATTGCCTATCACCCATTCGGCATACCGATGCAGATCTTCACCACGCTGCAGGAGACGGGTCTGCCGACCGCCCTGCCGTTCGCGCTGGTCCTGCTCGTGGTCGCCCTGCCGCTGCCGCTGGCCGCCTACATCTGGAGCGCCCGTGCTGGACGCCGACGTCGAGGTTGACCGCCGGGACTTCCGCGTGCACGCCGCCGTGTCGGTCGCCGCGGGGGAGCGGCTGGCCCTGTTCGGCCCCTCGGGCGCAGGCAAGACGACCATCCTGGAGGCCATCGCCGGCCTGGTCCCCCTGCGCCGCGGCCGGGTCACCCTGAACGGCCGGGTGCTCACCGCCACGCAAGCGCCCCAGACGGCCATCCCCCCGTGGCAGCGCCGGGTCGGCCTGCTCCGCCAGGACCCCGGCCTGTTCCCGCACCTGTCCGTGCGGGCCAACCTCGGCTACGCGCCGACCGCGGACCGCGGCGCCAAGCTCACCGAACTGGCCGGGCTGCTCGGCATCGGCGGCCTGCTGGCGGCCATGCCGGCCAGGCTGTCCGGCGGCCAGGCGCACCGGGTGGCGCTGGGCAGGCTGCTGCTGGCCGACTGCGACACACTGCTGCTCGACGAGCCCTACAGCGGGCTTGACGCGGCCCTGCGCCGCTCGCTCACCGACCTGGTCGTCCGGCTGGTCACCGAGCGCGGCCTGCCCGCGATCCTGGTGGCGCACGAGCTCCCCGACGCCCAGGCGTTCGCGGACCGGCTGGCCGTGCTCGATCATGGCGTCATGCTGCAGATGGGAACCCCGCACGAGGTGGTGCTGCACCCAATCTCCCGCCGGGTCGCCGAGCTGGTCGGCTACCTCGGCTTCGTCCCGGTCCCCGGCGGCGATGCCGTAGGGCGGAACTCCGGCCAGGAAGGTACCGTGGCCGGCATCCACCCGGACCGGGTGGTCGCGGGCGCGCACCCCGGCCGCGGCATGGTCCTGGCCACGACGCTGGCCGCACACCGGCCATCCGGGGCAGGCTGGGCGGCCGACCTAAAGATCGGCGAGACTGCAGTCACCTGTCACCTGCCAGACAATCCGGCGCAGCACGACGGGGAGCTGCTGGTGACCGCGCTGGATCCGCCCCGCTTCGGCCCGGACGGGACGGCCCAGCCAGCGAACACGGACGGTACCGGCATCAGGGGGATGGAATGCGGATAGCGCGCAACCGTGGTTTGCGCCTCAGGCTGGCCCGGCAGGCCCGCGGCTTCTCGCAGCAGCAGCTCGCCGGGATGGCCGGGGTGTCCAGGCAGGCCGTCTCCGCGATCGAGGCCGGGCACAGCGACCCGTCGCTGCGGGTCGCGCTGACCGTCGCCCGGGTGCTCGGCATGACGGTGGAGGAGGTGTTCGGCCCCGGCGACACGCCCGCCGAGATCGAGGCGGAGCCGGTGGCCAGGCTCGGTGGCCCCGGCGCCCGGATCGCGCTGGCCCCGGTGGGGGAGCGGTTCGTCGCCCTGCCGCTGGCCGGGGACACCGTGACCCGGGCGGGCTTCCTCCCGGCCGGCGGCCTGGTGGGCACCGGGCCAGGCCTGGTCCAGCCGATCGCGCCGCCGCTGTCCACCCTGGTCGTGGCCGGCTGTGACCCCGCCCTTCCGCTGCTGGAGGCGCCGCTGGCGCTGCTCGACCCGCCGGTCGGGTTCGCCTGGTGGCCCTGCGGCAGCGAGCAGGCCCTCAGGCTGGCCGCCGCGGGCCTGGTGCACGTGGCCGGCGCCCACCTGCCCGATCGCCCGGGCGACGACTACGACACCAGGCAGGCCCGCAAGCTGCTCGCGGGCCAGGGCGCCGAGGTGATCGGCTTCTCCGCCTGGCGGGAGGGCCTGGTGCTCGCGCCGTGGCTGGCCGGTGAGGTCACCGGCGTCACCGACCTCGCCCGGCTCGGCCTGCGCCTGGTCAACCGGGAGGTGGGCTCGGAGGCCAGGCAGGTGCTCGACCGGGAGCTGGCCGCCCACAGCGTCAAACCGGACGCGCTGCCCGGCTACGACACCAGGGCGACCGGGCACCTCCAGGTCGCCTCCGCGATCGCGGCCGGGCTGGCCGAGGCGGGCATCTCCGCCGAACCGGCGGCGCTCGCCTACGGCCTGCCGTTCGTGCCGCTCGCCGACGAACGCTTCGACCTGGTCATCCCGCGCTCGGCCGCCGAGTCCCGTGAGGTGCAGAGCATGGTCAGGGTGCTGTCCTCGCCGTGGCTGCTGGCCCAGCTCGACAGCCTGCCCGGCTACGACGCGAGCCGCTGCGGCGAGCACATCGCCACGCTGCCAGGCGGCATCGCGGCCCGCGGGACCAGGAGCGTCAGTGACCGTACACCGGAATGAGCAGCCCGCGGGCGATCGTGTGGAACCGCAGGTTGAACCCGGCCACCGCCGGTGAGATGTCGGAGTTGACGCCCAGGTCATCGGTGTCGAGCGCGTGCACGGCGAACACGTACCGGTGGGCCGGGTCGCCCTGCGGCGGCGCGGCACCGCCGAAGTCCTTGGCCCCGTAGTCGTTGCGGACGTGGAACGCCCCGCCCGGCAGGTTCCCGGCGGCGCCGGCCGGCAGCTCGGTGACCGAGGCCGGCAGGCCGAGCACGATCCAGTGCCAGAACCCCGACCCAGTCGGGGCGTCCGGGTCGAAGCAGGTGACCGCGAACCCCTTGGTCTCCGCTGGGAAACCCGACCACCGCAGGTGCGGCGAGACGTTCTGCCCGGTCATGCCGAAGTCGTTGAACACCTGTGTGTCGCTCATCTGCTCGCCGTGGGCGACGTCGTCGCTCGCCACGGTGAACGAGGGCACCTCAGGGTGGAAGTCATAGGGCAACGGAGCCCGCTCTGGCATCTCTCCTCCTCATCCGGCGGGCCGCTCGCGCGGCCAGCACCCACGGTATCGGTCACCGTCGCGCACTACCCCGGGATCCGCTTTCAGTTCCGTTCGTCTGACGGCGCGCCGCCATTACGGTAGATACGGGAAGACCAAGAAATGGTGCCCTGCGATCCACTCGCGGGCCTGCGAACGATTGGTCCGGCAACCGCTCAGTCCCAGATCGGAGGCGTGACCTTGGCGCGCGCATGGCACGGCTGGCTGCGCCGCGGCCTGCTGGCCGGCGTGCTGGCCGTGGTCGCGTTCGCACCGGTGCAGACCTCCAGCGCCCCGGCCGCCGGCTGCGGCAGCTCCCCGTGCGCCGCCACCACGGCGGGCACCGTGCGCTGGGCCATCTCGCTGCCGGGCTCCTGGGACGCCTCCAGCGCGCTGCCCGGCACGGTCCCGCTCGCCCCGTCCGTCCCCACCACCGGCACCGGGACCGGCTCGGCACCGGGCGCGAGCACCTCGCCGGCGACGAGCGCCACGCCAGGCAGCGGGCAGCCGGCCGGGCCCGGGACCGAGCAGGTGTACGCGGCGGCTGGGCCGTCGGTGGTGGCGGCCGGCTTCGGCATGATCGTCTACGGCTACAGCGCGCAGACCGGCCACACGCTCTGGGTGACCGGCCTGACCGGGTTCCCGGACGGCTCCCAGATCGTGTCGGTCCGGGTCTGGCCAGACGTGGTCGCCGTGGGGGTGTCGGACGGGCCGCTGCCGGGTGCCGGCGGCACCAGCCAGCGCACGGTCCTGCTCGCCGCCAGCGGCGGGCACCAGATCCGCTCCTACCCGGCCGCACCGTTCGGCGGGGCGGTCGCCGCCTCGGGCCGCAACACGGTGGTGGTCGGCCCGTCGGCGGTGACCAGCTACGGCAACGCGACCGGCCGGGTGGCCTGGTCCCGCTCCACCAGCGACGACGTGCAGAACTGGCGCTCGGACGGCGGCCACCTGTACGTCGCGCAGGCCGAGGGCGGCTCGCTCGGAAGCGCGCCGGTCACCCAGGTCCGCCGGATCAGCCTGCGGACCGGCGCTGAGCAGATCATCTACCCCTCCGGCCGCCCGTACGTGGGCAGGCTCGCCGCGGTGGTCCGCGGTGTCCTGCTGTTCGCGTCCGCGCAGGGGGTCAGCGCGTACAACGGCACCACCGGCCAGCGGCTCTGGCACCGGGCCGATGTCGTGCCGGAGAACGTGGACGTGGTGCGCGGCCTGTTCTACCTCGCCATCGGCAGCACGAGCACGCTGACCGGGGTGCAGGCCTGGTCGGGGCACAGCGTGGCCCTGGTGACCGGCGCCAGCGGCTCGGCCACCGGCGGCGTGTACGGCGTGCGGGGCGGCGTGGCGCTCGGCCTCGACCTGGGCGCGCTCGGCGAGGCGTGGGGGTACAACGTGGCCCAGCAGCGGGTGATCTGGAGCACCAGGACGCTGCCCTGGCCGCACTTCTTCGTCGATCTGTCCGGCATCGGCGGCAGCGCCGACCCCAGCGACTCCACCGTGCTGCTGTCCGACTGCCCGCAGCGGGTCCAGGCCCCCACCGGGCAGATCTGCCAGAACCCCGAGCTGGTCCTGATCGATCGCTAACCTGACCTGCGGCTATGGTGTTCACTTGAGGGGTTGACCTGGTCGTTGGGGGGAAGCACAAGGCGATGGATCTCATCAAGCCGCTGCTGCGGGCCGTCGACAGATTCCAGCAGCGGCGGCCGGTGCTGGCGTTTCCCATCGCGGTGTGGAAGAAGTTCGGCGATGACCAGGCCGGCAGCCTGGCCGCGCTGATCGCCTACTACGCGTTCGCGTCGATCTTCCCGCTGCTGCTGGTGCTCGTCACCGTGACCAGCATCGTCCTGCAGCACCATCCGGCCCTGGAGCAGACGGTGCAGAACAAGGCGACCGCCGACTTCCCCGGGTTCGGCAAGCAGTTGATCACCAGCGTGAACGCCATGCACGAAGCGGGCTTCGCGCTGGCCATCGGCATCATCTTGACCCTGCTGGCCGCCCGGGGCGTGGCCAGCGCCGCGCAGAACGCGTTCAACCAGGTCTGGGAGGTGCCGATGGCCCGGCGGCCCGGATTCCTGCCGGCCAACCTGCGCAGCGTCGGCATGCTCCTGGCGGTCGGCCTCGGCGAGATCGCCACGCTGATCATCGCCGGCCTGGCCGGCGGCGCCGGGAAGTCGTTCACCGGGGCCGGTGCCTACGTGGCCGCGACCGCGGTGGCGCTGATCCTGAACGTCGGGCTGTTCTGGCTCGGTTTCCGGCTGGCCACCGCATCCGAGGTGGCCGGGCGGGACCTGTGGCTGGGCGCGGTGCTCAGCGCGGTCGCCTGGCAGATCCTGCAGAGCGTGGGAACCCACCTGCTGCGCAGCGACGTGTCCAAAAGCTCGGCCGTGTCCGGCACGTTCAGCCTGGTGCTCGGCCTGCTGGCCTGGTTCTATCTGCAAGCCGAGATCACCCTGTACGCGCTGGAGGCGAGCGTGGTGCGC
>DASXMU010000093.1:0-12877 GCA_036495485.1 Streptosporangiaceae bacterium | reverse complement strand
CCGGTATGGCCCCAGGCGTGGGTGAGTGGCTGGTTGGCCGCGATGGCGAGGTCGCGCTGCTGCGGGAACTGCTCACCAAAGCGGCTGCCGGGACGGGCGGGGCGATCCTGGTCGAGGGCGAGCAGGGCATCGGCAAGACGGCACTGCTGCGGGCGGGGCTGGCCGGGGCGGCTGACCTGGGATGCCGGGTGGCCTGGGGGACGGCCGACGAGCTTGGCCAGCAGTTTCCGCTGGGGCTGATGGCCGAGTGCCTGGGCGGGACGGCATGGCCCCGGGGGGCGAGCCAGGCATCAGGGGCCGATATGGGCTCGTTGATGCCCGCGGGTGACCCGGTGCTCGCCGGGATGGAGCGGATGCTGGCGCTGGTAGATCGGTGGTGTGCCGATTCGCCGGTGGTGCTGGTGGCCGAGGATCTGCACTGGGCGGACGAGGCGAGCGTGCTCGTGTGGCACCGGCTGAGCCGGGTGGTTGGGCAGGTGCCGTTGCTGATCGCCGGGTCGATGCGGCCGGCGCCGGGCCGTGAGGACCTGGCCAGCGTGCGGCGTGGGGTGGCGGCGCGCGGCGGGACCGTGCTGTCGCTGGAGCCGTTGCCTGCGGCGGAGGTGTCGGATCTGGTGGGCCGGGTGGTGCGCGGCAGGCCGGGGCGGCGGCTGGCCGTGCTCGCCGCCCAGGCAGGGGGGAACCCGCTGTATGCGAGGGAACTGGCGGATGCGCTGGTACGCGATGGCCGGGTGCGGGTCAGCGGCGGGGTGGCGGAACTCGTGGACGAAACACAAGAGCCGGATGCAGCGCCCGGGGCAACGGTGCCCACGTCGCTGGCGAAGGTGATCGAGGGGCGGCTTGAACTGCTGAGCGAAACCGCGGCGCAGATGCTGCGCTGGGCGGCGGTGCTCGGCCAGGAGTTCTCGGTCACCGACCTGGAGACCGTGACCGGGCGGCAGGCCGGCCAGCTGGTGGAAGCGGTGGCCGAAGCGGTCGCCGCGGGCGTGATGGCCGATGCCGGGCCGAGGCTGGCCTTCCGCCACGGCCTGATCCGCCAGGTGGTGTATGAGGAGATACCGCAGGCGCTGCGGTCAGCGCTGCACATGCAGGCGGCGCGCTTGCTGGCCGACGCCGGCGCCGGGCCCGGGCAGGTCGCGGCGCACCTGGTGGCGGCGGGCACGACGGAGAGCTGGGTGCGTGACTGGCTGGTCAAGGCGGCACCTGCCCTGATCTACCAGGCGCCGCAGGTCGCCGCCGAACTGCTGCGTGCCGCACTGGCCGATCTGGCCGACGATGCGCCCGGGCGGGAGGCGCTGGAGGCCGGCCTGGTCCGGGTCGCCTTCATGCAGTGGGAGCACGAGGAGGTGGAGCGCATCGGTATCAGGCTGCTGGCCGGCCACCTCGACCCGGACCGCCGGGCGGAGATCGCCTGGTTCGTCGTCTACGCGCTGCTGCGCCAGGGCAAGCCCACCGAGGCAGCCGCCATGGTTGAGCAGGAACTGGCACGGGCGGGCATGGATGCCGCCCACTGGGCCCGGCTGCGCGCCCTGCAGGCGATGATGCTGCCAGAGCTGGGCCGGGGCGAGGAGATGCCGAGGATCGCAGCAGAAGCCCTGGCCAGCGCGGAATCGGCCGGGGACAGGCTCGGGACCGGCTACGCGCTGCACGCGATGTTCACCGTCAGCACCTTCCAATCCGACTGGCCGGCCGGGCTGACCTACATCGAGCGGGCGCTTGCCGTGATCGGCGACGATCCGCAGGCGGTCGATCTGCAGCTGATCCTCCTGATGAACCGGGTCACAATGCTGAGCGACCTCGGCCGCCGCGAGGAGGGCCTCAGGGCGTGCGAGCAAGCCCTGGCAATCGCCGAGCAGGCCGGAGCTTACCGGCTGAGCTTTATCCGCACAGAGCTCGCGGCCGTCTACTACACCGCTGGCCGGTGGGACGACACGCTCGCCGAACTCGAAACGGCCATTGCCACCCCGGGACCGGGCGGCGATCGTGTCCCGACACACGGGCTGGCCGCGCTGATCGCAGCGCACCGCGATGACTGGCCCACGGCGGACGAGCACCTGGCGGCCACGGCCGACATCCCGGCACGCAAGGTCATCTGGCCGCACAACTCATACGACCTGCTGCTGGCGCGGGCGATGGCCGCCGAGCGAGCCGGCGGCGCCGTTGAGGCGCTGGCGGTGCTCGCGCCCATCCTCGACCCCAGCCTGGCCGAAGTCATGCCGGACCAGTACCCGGTCCTCCCGGCGCTGACCCGGCTCGCCGTCAAGGCTGGTGACACCGCGGTCGCCGCTGCCGCCCTGGCGGCCGCACAGCAGGAGAGCCGCGAAGCGCCGGGCCAGATCGTCAAGTCCGCAGCCACTGAGTACTGCCAGGGGGTGGTGGAAGCCGACCCGGCAGCCCTGCTCGCCGCAGCAGACAGCTACCGCTCCGCCGAGCATCCGCTGGAACGCGCCCAGGCGCTGGAGGACGCCGCCGTCCTGCTCGCCGCCCGCGGCGACCTGCAGGCGGCCAGCGTGGCCTTCACCGAGGCCGCCAGTGTGTACGAGGCATTGGGGGCGCGGTGGGACCTCGGCCAGGCCAGCGCCCAGCTTCGCCGCTATGGCATCCGGCACCGGCAGCAGGCACGCCGCGCCCGGCCTGCCACCGGGTGGGGCGCGCTCACCCCGACCGAGACCAGGATCGCCTATTTGATCGGCGAGGGGGGGTCCAACCCCGATGTCGCGGCGCGCCTGTTCCTTTCCCGCAACACCGTGCAGACGCACGTGTCGCACATCCTGGCCAAACTCAGCGCCCGATCACGCGCCGAGATCGTGCGGGAAGCCCTCAGCCACCCGGCGGCGCCGCAACAGGCGACGGCTTAGTAGGCTCCCGCGAAACTCTCTCAGTCGCAGATCAGGGGTATCTGATGACTGATGGGGACGGGTGCGTACCCAAAGATTCCTTGATCGTTACCCCAAGGCGGCTTGGCCAATTGATCGGTACGTCAACTCGCGCGTAGGGCGGCCGCAGATCCCACCAGCCCAGACCGCACCAGTTCGCCCAGCACATCATCGACCGTTACGGGGTGCTGGGCCCGCGAATCCACGATCTGCTGGACGCATGCCCACGCCGCCTGGCGGTCGATCCCGATCACATCGCGTACGAAATCATCAGGGGACTTGGCCTTGGTGCCCCAGGGGGCGAGCTTCGCTTTCGGGAAGTCCTTCAGGTTCCGGGTGACGATGACCTGCGCGTTGACTTTGATCGCCGCAGCGAGCACGTGGCGGTCATCCGGGTCCGGCAGTTCTAGGCTCGGAACCAGGGGCTCATAGCCGGTTACCATGCAGTCCCGGACAGCGGTGTTCATCAGCACCCGCAAGCGGCTCACCTTCTCGTCCGAGATGTCTGGTCGGTTCTTCTGGAGCGCACGGACCATCTCGTCAAGGATCTGCTCCGTCCACTTTGCCTGTACCAAGTGCGGCAACTGGGCGATACGAATGAGCAAGTCGCGCTGCGTGTTCGGGTACAGGGCGTCGGCGTCGTAGATCGCGATGAAGGCCATGATCAGTACAGGTCCAGCTCCTCGCTGAGCGAGGCCAGCTCATCAGCCGCCGCCCGGCGCTCCGCGTCATCGTGCCGCTTGTACCCCATGAGGGCTTCAAAGGTGACCCGTCGATGCCTGCCCACCTTGCGGAAAGGGATCTTCCCAGACTCCAGCAAGGTGATCAGGTATGGGCGCGAGACGTTCAGCAGGTCAGCAGCCTGCTGGGTGGTGAGTTCCATGTCCTTCGGGACGATCTGCACACCTCTACCATCTGCCAAGGCATCAAGGATCTGTGCGAACAAGATCGCGGTTGGGCGCGGGATCACCAGGGCGTCAGCGGCACCGATCTCACCCAGCACTTCGATCAGGTCATCATCTGGGTGGCTATCCAGGTAGTCGCTGATGCGCCGTGCTGCTCGCTCCGCAACCTCAGCGTCGACCTCCCCAGGGTCGACCGAACCGATAGTTCTGCTAGTCATCTCACTCACCTCCTCCTAAACGCATTATCCGCAACAAACGCAGTATCCGCAATCATTCCACTACCCAGGCTCAGAGTAGTCACCACCGGGCCAGCCCCGCGCCTGAGGTGGTACGGGCTGAGATTGCTCTTGGAGTGGGCGTGAACTGCTGCTGAGACCGCACCGCTTTCACGGAAAGCCGTGCAGCGTCAGGATGTGTGTTGTGCGTACGTACTCACATGGCCGTTCGAGGTGGTAGACGCGACATCGTTATCGTCGTAACCCGCCGGACGGCGGGGGCTTTGCGTGCCCGGACACGAAAAACCGGTCTCTGGAGCCCAGATCCGGCCCGTTCTGGGCTGTTTCTGACATCCTGAGAGCCAAATCCGCACGTAGGTAGCCAGCCGCAAGGCTTACGGAGCAAGATCAACTGTTTCGCGGGCCGTTGCGCCGGAGCCTACTAGGCCGGTGCTGCCTCTGGTTACGGGCCGTCCGCGGTTTCCCCCGGATCGCCGGCCAGATCCTCCGGGGAGAGCAGGTCGAGCCAGGACGGGACGACGGCCAGTTCGTCGTGTTCGGCCCGGCACCGCGCGCAACACTCGAGGTGGGCCCGTACGGCAGCCTCCTGCGGCGCGGTCAGCCCGCCGAGCAGGTAGGCGCCCAGAAGCAACTGCACGTGCCCACCGCGGTTCGCTGCCGAAGCCATGGCTCACTCACCGCCATCCAGGACGGGACGCGGCACGTGCCCGGTGCTGAACTCGTCGCACGAACCCACTCCCCAGACGGCAAGGGTGCCAGCCTGGCACCATCGGATCTGCTAACTGCCTAGCGTTGCCGAGCAAGACCCGGTTGGCAAGCAGCGGGCCGCTCTGCTAGTTCATACGGCCAGCGGCCCGCATTCATTCACCTTGAACGCCGCGCCGCGGGCATCCAGGCCGATCGGCTGGCCAGTGCTGCCGGGCAGCCGGGCCAGGACCCGGTCCCCGGCTGCCACCTGGTCACGCAGGGCGGCGGCCGTCATCAGCCGGTCGAGTATCCGGCGGTCCATCTCATCCGGCTCGGCTGCCTGCCCCGCCGACTCGCGCAGGAAGATCCGGGCCGGGCCGGGCCCGGCCACGCCGGCCGTCAGCACCTTGTAGGCAGTGCCTGCGGCGAAGACGATCTCATCACTGCCGAAGTCCGTCGCGAGCGCCGCGGCCCGTTTGCCGGTCTGCGACCAGATGACGTACTCGACGTCGCCCTCGAGCAGCACCCGGCAGGCCGACGACGCGTAGACGAACGCGGGCTCGGCGAGGGTTGCACCCGGTACGTAACCGCCGGCCGCCTGCGACGGCAGGCTGGCCGAGCTGAACACGGCCCCGGTGAACGACGGCAGGCGGCGCAGGCCGGAGACGACGCACGGGACACGCGGGTCGAGGCCAGCGCCCGGCGACCTGAGCGCAACGGCCATGTTCCGCTGGTCGCCGGCGAGGAAGTCGAGCACGGCGGCGAAGTCGGTCACGACGGCGTCCTCGCCCTCGGCCGACGCTGCTGATCGCAGGCCGGGACGCTGCGTCAGCACCCGGCGCACGGCCACCAGGTAACTCTGGTAACGCGCCGCCGACTCACGGTAGCGCAGCCGTTCGGCCGCCGAGGATCGATGGTCCCTGGACACCAGCACAACGTGACCCGCCGGCGGCTCGGGTTCGGGCTCGGTCCGCTGGGGCACAGGTCCGTCCGCCTGTATCCGTTCGGTGCGAGATTTTTCTCTGGGAAAAGAAAGACGCTCATGCGGGTCAGCGGAATCCGCCGGGGGCAGTGGAGCGGGCCCGGGTACTGCGCGGACGGGCGCGGATGGCGGTGCCGCCGGGGCAGGCGGCCCAGCCGGGGCAGGCAAGGCAGCCGGGGCAGACGCTTCGGGCTGCCCGGGCGAGCTGATCCCGGGTGCGGCGCCGCCTGCCGATGCCTGTAGGACAGCCGGGGCAGACGCTTCGGGCCGCCCGGGCGAGCTGGTCCCGGGTGCGGCGCCGTCCGCCGGTACCTGCAAGGCAGCCGGAGCAGACGCTTCGGGCCGCCCGGGCGAGCTGGGCTGGGGTGCGGCGCCGCCTGCCGATGCCTGTAGGGCAGCCGGGGCAGACGCTTCGGGCCGTTCGGGCGACATGGTCCCGGGTGGGGCGCAGTCCGCCGGTTCCTGTTCGGTCTTTCTTTCTTTTTTGGAAACGGAAAAAGACATATGCGCCCGGTCGGATTCCGTGGGCACGGGCGGGGCGGGTGCTTGCCGTGATGGTTTGCCGCGCGGTGAGAAGCACTGCCAGGGGTCGGCCGCTCCCCCGGATCCAGCGGGGCCGGCCACGGGCAGCGCGCGCACGAAGCCGTCTGGGCTTGCGGTCCAGCGCCCGGCCGGGGCGGCTACCACGACGCTGAACGTGTCGGCCAGGAACTGCGCGTACGAGTCGTGGCCGCCCGCTCCCGCACCGGTCAGCAGAAGCCGCAGGCGGCGCAGGCTCCCCGCCGGTATCCGGCCGAGCGCGGCCGCCACGTCCTGCCTGACCTCGCTGTTTCCGGTGTCGCCGGCAACCACGATCACCGGGCCGGACGGCGCGGGAATGATGCTGCGCGCGGTCGCGGCCAGGCCGCGCGCGGCCGGTCCTGGCGGGCAGACGCACAGCCCCGCCGCCACCTGGTCGACTCCCAGGCCGCTGAAGTCGGCCGCGGCCAGCGCGTCCTCCCACTGGGGCTCGGGGTACAGCGAACCGAGCACCTGCATGTCCCCTTGGCTGGTGAAGCGCAGCCAGGGGGCAGCGCCCACCGGGCCGTGGCACACCCCGCCGTAGCCACTGACGGACACGTCCGCGGCCGGGGCTATCAGGTCGCTGCCGTAACGTGCGGCCAGTTCTCCCAGCGCTGCGCCGGCGTCTCCGGCGGCGGCGCGCGGCCAGTGCAGCCGGACGCCGTCGGTGATGTGAAGCGGCAGCAGCGGCAGCAGTTCGGCCAGGTCAGCGAGTGCGGCGTCGCGGTCGGCGGCCCCGCTGATCACGATGGTCACGCGGTCCGGGTCGGGCCATACCGAACCGGCCGCCAGCGCGGCTGGGGAATCGGGTGCCTCATCGCCCAGCGCGAGGCCGGCTGGCACCCGGCGGACCGCCAGGCGCTGCCCTGACGGCGCCGCAGGGAGGAAGGCGAGGTGCTGTTCCCAGGCCGGGGATGGGGCGAGCACCCCGGCCGGCTGCTTGTCACCGGTGGGCAGGCAGCGGCGCCACTGCGGCAGCCGCCATTGCGGCAGTGGCTCCGCCGACCGGACGACGGCGTAACCGTGCGGCGTGACGGCCACCCCGGCCTCGGCCACGAGGAGTTCGAGCCCGTGCGCATGCGACAGGCCCGCGTACCTGTCGGCCCCCGCCGCGAGCACGAGCCGGACGCTCCGGCCAGCCTGCGAGAGCTGCGGCAGGAGCTGGCCGATCAGGGCGTCGGTGCGCTGATCTGGGCCGGGGGCGTCGACGACGACGGCGAGCCGGTCAGGCTCGGCCGCGAGTGCCAGCACGTCCATGGGCACCTCACGGGCCGTGGCGGACGCCCACAGGCCAGCGCCGATCCGGGTGAGCGACCAGCCGGCGACCGCCTGGGGCAGGCCGCCGGAATCCGCGAACCCGGCGTCGCCAGGCGCGTCGGGTAGTGCCTGCACAGTCATCGGTATCATCCGCTCGGGTATCGGCGATTACGGCGTTCCACGGTTGTCCCTACGCCGCCTCGCCACAGCGGGTTCAGCCGGCTGACCGGGCTGAACCGGACCCCCCGTTCCTGGCGTAGCCCTGTGCGCAAGCCATCGGCGGTGAAGTCTGCCACCCTGGCGGCCGTATTGAGAGCAGGTGCCACGCACGGGTGGCACCTCCTGACCGCGGGCAGGTACCGGTGGAGCGAGTTATGGACAGCGTCAGCGCCGAGCCGTTCACGGTCAGCGTGTCGGCCTCCGGCGGCCTCGGCTATCAGTCAATCGGGGCGGCGCTGGCGGCGTCGCCCGACGGAGCCGTCATTGTCGTGCAGCCCGGCCGGTACGCCGAGAGCCTGGTGCTCGGCCGGCCGGTCACGATCGTGGCGGCGCAGGCACCGGGCGGCGCGGCCGAGGCGGCTGGCCGTGTGGTGGTGGTGGAGGCCCCGGCGGGCGCGGCGGTGCGGATGTCGGGCGGCTCGGCGACGCTGCGCCAGCTCGTCCTGCGCGGCCAGGACCCGGTGACGGCCGTCACCGAGGTGACCGGCGGATCGCTGACGCTGGACCAGTGCGAGGTGACGGCGGCCGCCCGGGCGGCCATCGAGGTCCGCGGCAGCGGTGCGGCCATGCTGATGCGCAGCGGCCGGGTGCGCAACTCGGCAGGCCTCGGCGTGGTCGTCACCGACGGGGCCAGCGGGACGTTTGAGCGGACCGTGATCGAGCACGTGAGCTCGGACGGGGTCACCATCTCCGCCGGGGCCGACCCGGCCTTCCGTGAGTGCACGATCAGCGACGTCCATGGCGCCGGGCTGACGACCGCCGACAACGCCAGGGGGATCGTCCAGGGCTGCGAGATCACCCGGATCACCGGCGTGGCCGTGGCCCTGCGCGAGTCGAGCTCCACCCGGATGACATCCGCCTGGATCCACGACACCCAGGACGTGGGCGTCCTGATCGCGTCCGCGGCGCGGCCCGTGCTCGAGGACTGTGAGATCCGTGACACCGGCTCGCACGGCATGGTGCTGACCGGGGAGGCGGACCCAGTGGTGCGGCGCTGCTCGATCACCCGGACGGCCGGCGACGGGATCAGCCTGGCGGGCAGGTCCCGCGGGGCGTTCAGCGACTGCACGGTGGCTGACACGGCCGCGGCCGGCGTGCTGGTCGGTGAGGCCAGCGACCCGATGTTCTCCAAGTGCCGGTTCCGTGGCACGGCTAAGGCGGCGCTGGTCGTGACCGACGCCGCGGCGGGCACCTTCGACCGGGTCGACGTGCGCGGCACCGGGCATCATGGCATCGAGATCCGGACGGCGGCCAACCCGCTGCTGCGGCAGGCCGCCGTGGCCGGCTGCCGCGGGCATGGCCTGACCGTCCTGGAGGACGGGCGCGGCCGGATCGAGGACTCGGTGATCGAGGGCACCGGGGCGGCCGGCCTGCGCACCGCCAGCGGCGGCTACCCGGACGTGCGCGGGACGCGGTTCACCGGCAGCGCCGAGGTCGGCGTGCTGATCGCGGCCAGGGGCCGCGCCGTGCTGCGCGAGTGTGAGATCGTCGGCGCCGGCACCGACGGCGTGGTAGTCGAGGACGGCGGCGACATCTCGGTGTCCAGGACCCTGGTGGAGGAGAGCAAGGGCGCTGGCGTGGTCCTCGCCGAGGGCGCCCAGGCCCGGCTGATGGCCTGCGAGATCGCCGCCAACGAAGGCGACGGGATCATGGTGGCCAGCAGCCAGTCCGTCGTCGTGCGCGACTGCACGGTCCGCGACAACCACGGCGCCGGCCTGCGCAAGATCGTGCCCAGCGAGATGCTCACCGTCGAGAACCTGACCAGCCGGGGCAACTTGGAGCCGAACGCCTTCGAGCAGGCCGTCGCGATGGCCCGGGCCACTGTGCCGAAACGGCCGGTCATGACGGACATGCCCGCCGACGGTGGCAACGCGGCCGTGGAGCCGCTGCTGCGCGAGCTGGACTCGCTGGTCGGGCTGGCCGGCGTGAAGGAGGAAGTGTCCCGCCTGGTGCACCTGCACGCGCTGGCCAAGCGCCGGGCGGACGCCGGGCTCTCCGCCCCGCCGATGGCCAGGCACCTGGTGTTCGCCGGCCCACCCGGCACCGGCAAGACCACGGTGGCCAGGCTGTACGGGAAGATCCTGGCGGCGCTTGGGGTGCTGCGCACCGGCCAGATGGTGGAGGTGGCCAGGGCCGACCTGGTGGCTCAGTTCGTGGGTGCGACCGCGCTGAAGACCACCGAGAAGTTCGAGGAGGCATGCGGCGGCGTGCTGTTCATCGACGAGGCCTACACCCTGTCGTCGAGCAGCTCGGGCGCCGGGCCCGACTTCGGCCGGGAGGCGATCGACACCCTGGTCAAGCTGATGGAGGACCGCCGCGACGACGTGGTGGTGATCGTCGCGGGCTACTCGCACGAGATGCGCAAGTTCCTCCAGTCCAACCCCGGGCTGTCGTCCAGGTTCTCCCGCACCGTGGAGTTCGAGAACTACGACCCCGCCGAGCTGGTGCAGATCATGGAGCTGATGTGCCAGTCGCACAACTACGCGCTCGAGCACGAGACACGCGCCGCGCTGGCGATGTACTTCGAGCAGATTCCGCGGGACGCCTCGTTCGGCAACGGCCGCACCGTGCGGAAGCTGTTCGAGGAGATGGTGGGCAGGCAGGCTGGCAGGCTCGCGATGCTGCCGGACGCCACCGTCGCCGACCTGACCAGCTTCCAGCCCGAGGACCTCGGCGTGGCGCTGACCCACGGTCAGGTGCAGGCCGGCGACCAGCAGCTCATCGATTCACTGCTCGGGCAGCTCTACGACATGGTCGGGCTGACTCAGGCCAAGCAGGAGGTCGCCAAGGTCATCGACCTGATCGCGTCGGCCAAGCAGCGCCAGCAGGCCGGGCTGCCGGTGCCGGCGATCAGCCGGCACCTGATCTTCGCCGGAGCGCCTGGCACGGGCAAGACCACCGTGGCCCGGCTGTACAAGGAAATCCTGACCGCGCTCGGCATGCTGGACGGCGGCCCGCTGGTCGAGGTCGCCCGCGCCGACCTGGTCGGCGAGTACATCGGCCAGACCGCCCACCGCACCAGCGAGGCGTTCGACCGGGCCAGGGGCGGCGTGCTGTTCATCGACGAGGCCTACACGCTGGCGCCGCGTAACGCCTCAGGCAACGACTTCGGCCGCGAGGCCATCGACACGCTGGTGAAGTTGATGGAGGACCACCGTGACGAGGTGGTGGTCATCGCCGCCGGTTACACCGAGGAGATGGCCCGCTTCCTGGCCGCTAATCCCGGCCTGTCGTCACGGTTCTCCCGGACGGTCATGTTCGAGGACTACACCACCGGCGAGCTGGTCACGATCTTCTGCCAGCACGCCGCCACCGCCGGGTACGAATGCCCGGACGAGACGCTGGCCATCGTCAGGGCGCATTTCGACCGGGTGCCGCGCGGCCGGACGTTTGGCAACGGCCGGTACGCCCGCAAGGTCCTGGAAGAGGTCATCACCCGGCAGGCAGGACGGCTGCGCGGCGTGCGCAACCCGGCCGAGGCCGACCTGCGCACGCTGACCCCCGACGACGCGGCGCTGCTGGCCGCCCTCACGGCCTGACCCGGGGTGGTCCCTATGTTCTTTGCCAAGCCCGCCCGGCTCCATCTGGCTCGACCTGGCCTGTGGTGTCGATGGCACATCGACACCACAGGGTGGCGGTCAATGGCACATCGACACCACAGGGGAGCGGGCATGTCACCGACGATGGCAAGGACCCTGGCGGGCACGCTGGCGGCGCTGACCGCGCTCTCATTGCCGGCGGCGGCATATGCCGGGACCGCCAGTCATCATAGGGCCAAGACACACGGCTCGGCTGGACCGACGACCAAGCCCACGGCAACCGGCAAGCCCAAGCCCAGCGGCCGGCCCACGCCGACCACGAGCCCGGCAAACACCGGCTGCGCTGGCACCTCGGCGGCGGTGAGCACCGCCGTCCCCTGGGCACAGCAGCAGCTTCGCCAGTCATCGGTGTGGGACCTGACCGAGGGGGCTGGCCAGACCGTGGCCGTGCTGGACTCGGGCGTCAGCGCCACCGCCCCCGCACTGGCCAGCGCCGTGCTGCCCGGCCTGGACGTCGCGACAGGGAAGCCGGCCAGCACCGACTGCGCGGGGCACGGCACCTTCGTGGCGGGGCTCATCGCCGCCCGCCCGACGGCCGGGTCAGGTTTCGCCGGGGTGGCACCGCAAGCCCAGATCCTGCCGGTGAACGTGATCAACTCCAACGGTGACGCGACACCGGCCGCGGTTGCGGCCGGCATCGACTTCGCCCTCGCGCACGGCGCCACGGTGATCGACGTCTGCCCGGCCGTGACGCCGGGCCCATCGCCCACACTGGCCGCAGCTGTCGCAACCGCGCTGGCCAGGAACGTGGTCGTCATCGCGCCGGTCAACGCCGCGGGTGTGAACAACTCGGATCAGACCAGCTATCCAGCCGCCTACCCCGGGGTTGTCGCGGTCAGCGTGACCGACTCCAGCGGGACCCCGGCAGCCGGTGCGAGAGCCGGGGTGCGGGTGGACCTGGCTGCCCCTGGCTCGAATGTGACCAGCATCGGCCCACTCGGTCCCGGCGAGATCACCGCCTCTGGCGCGGCGCTGGCCACGGGCTTCGTGGCGGGTACCGCAGCCCTGGTGCGCAGCTACTACCCCCGGCTTTCGCAGGCCCGGGTGGTGCAGCGGCTCGAGGCCACGGCCAACCCGCCGGGAGACGCCCTGCCCGACCCGCAGGTCGGCTACGGCATCGTCGCCCCGTACACAGCGGTCACCACCGTCTTGCCGGGCGAGTCCGGTGGCAGTGCACCGCTGCTGTCCCCCGCACCCAGCGTGCACCTGGCGCCACCGGTACGGCCGGACAGGTGGCCCATCACCGCCGCCCTCCTGATCTGCGCGGGCATCGCCGTCGGCCTCGTGGTGTGCGTCGCGGGCAGCCACATTCTCCGGCACGGCCGCCGCCGGGGCTGGCGCCCCCCGGTCAACAGCGCCTGACCCGGGAAGTCGCCAGGACGCTCATTTCAGCTCAGCGACTGCGATGGGGTCTTGACCTTCAGCGTCGTCGGCTCGCGCGCCACCCCCGGCGGATCGCCACAGGCACCATTCCAGAATTCCTGAATGGGCGCAAAGAGCTGACTTTCAGCCGCTGGCTCAGAGGGTCCAGACGGCCTTGCGGGCGTGCTCCGGG
>DASXMU010000092.1:0-2159 GCA_036495485.1 Streptosporangiaceae bacterium | reverse complement strand
GATGTTACTGTCCACAGCCCAGCCCGAGGCGTGCCAGTTCGCGGCGGTAGGCGATGGTCATGCTGTCGGCTTGGACGTGGAGTTCCTGGCCGAGGTCGAGCGGCAGTTCCTCGGGGCGCTGGCTTTCCACTATGGGGCGGTCCTGGCTGACGATCTTCTCCTCCCAGGACAGCAAGTCCCGGGCCGGGACGCCGGGATCGAAGTTGCGGGCGATGAGCAGATACAGCCGCATGGACTTGGCCGAGACCGGCTGGGCCACGTCGATCAGCACGTGGCGTGCTCCGGGTCCCTTGTCCGGGTAGGCGATGGTGAGCTTGGCGGCGAACGGCAGGGTGAGCTCGTAGCTGGTCTCGCGGCCGATGGCCGGGGCCGCCCCCAGCGGTGAGCCGGCCGGGTTCGCCGCTTGGTAGGAGAAGCCGTAACGCAGTCCTGACCCGGTCGGCTGCACGGGGATGGGCGGGATCTCGGTGCTGGCCGCGTTGCCGAACGTCTGCCGGTGCACGAAGGCGAAGTGGCTGACGTCCAGGAAATTCTCCACCTGGCGGGCCGCTGAGGTGTTCCAGGCCTGCGGGGCGAGGTGGAGCTGGCGGAACGCCGGGTCGCTGGTCTCCGGCCAGGCTGGCAGGTCAGCCGTCGGCTCACCGGCCAGGCAGCACCAGATGAGCCCGTGCTGCTCACGGGCGGGGCAGGTCAGCAGCCGGATCCCCGGTGAGATACGCCGCCCGGAAGGCTGGGAGGGGATCTTGGTGCAGGCCCCCGCCGGGCCGTACCGCCACCCGTGGTAGGCGCACACGAGCTCATCGCCCTCCAAGTGGCCAAGGCTCAGCATCGCCCCCCGGTGCAGGCAGATGTCCCGCGCCACCACCACCCCGGCCGAGGTCCGGTACACCACCAGGTCGACATCGAGCAGCTTCGCCCGCACCGGCTGGCTGGTGACCTCCTCGCAGTAAGCCACCGGATGCCAAAACCGTGACAGCACCCGCCAATCGTCGCCGCTGAACGTGCAATCGCGCGGCATGGCCCGTGCCGCACGCCGCAGCGCACCAGAAATCCGCACCCCTGGCACGTCCGCTTCCGGCGAACCCGCTCGACCCTCAGCCACCACCAGCCTCCGGTGCCTCATGCAATACCCGGCCCGGGCAAACTGTCAACGCAGCCAGGCCGGACGGATACTCCCACACGCAAGGAGAGGCCACACGCGTGCCAGATACTCGTGCGCGGCAGCGATGTCGTTGTAGACCAGCAGGCTTGTGGTGCTGTGCGATGCCGTTGGGGGCGTAGATGCCGGTGAGGGGGGCCGGTGAGGAGTTCGAGCTGGGTGCCGCCGGCCTGGAGCCCGGTAGGCAGCGGTAGTTACAGTAAATTAATTAATGTATTGTTAGTATCTATGGACGAGATGAGACCACCCGCAGGGGACGCGGCCGAGGTCGCAGCGGTGCTCCGGCTGATCGTGGGCCGTATCGCCCGGAAGGTGCGGGTGGCCAAGACCGCCGTGGGCGACCTGGCCCTCTCCGAGTCGTCTGTGCTGGCCCGGCTGGACCGTGACGGCCCGGACTCCCCGGGGTCGCTCGCCGAACAGGAGGGGGTGCGTCCGCAGGCCATGGCGACCACCCTGGCCGCGCTGGAGGAGCGCGGGCTGGTGAGCCGCGGGCCGGACGCCACCGACGGCCGCCGTGCGGTGGTGGCGATTACGGACGCGGGCCGCAAGATAGTGGCGGACCGGCGCTCCGTATCCGTGCGGCGCGTGGCCGCCGCCATCGAGGAGGAGTTCACCCCGGCCGAGCGACGCGAACTGCTGGCGATGCTGACGCTGCTCGACCGGCTCGCGGAGCGGCTGTGAACGCCCGGCGGCACAGCGGGGCCGCCGAGCGCGCCCCGGGCGGGCGGTACAAGTGGGTCGCGCTGTCCAACACCACGATGGGCGTGCTGATCGCCACCATGGACAGCTCGATCGTGATCATTTCCCTGCCCGCCATCTTCCGCGGCATCGGTCTGGACCCGCTCGCCCCAGGGAACATCGGCTACCTGCTCTGGATGATCCTGGGCTACATCCTGGTCTCCGCGGTGCTCGTGGTCGCGCTCGGCCGCCTCGGCGACATGTTCGGCCGGGTCCGGATGTACAACATGGGCTTCGTGATCTTCTCGTGCGCCTCGCTCGC
>DASXMU010000091.1:0-16882 GCA_036495485.1 Streptosporangiaceae bacterium | reverse complement strand
TACGGGAATCAGGATCACGTCACTGGACTCATGGCCGGCCATGGCGGCTATCCCGCGGTCCAGTGTGGCCAAGCGTGCTCCGTGGCGTCTGGCGAGCGCCAGCAGATGCGCTTCAGTGACCAGGCGGTGGGTGACGATGCGGGTGGGCGGCAGGTGCCCCTCACCGACAACCTCTTCAAGGTCATCGGGCAGGAAGACGTGGTAAGGGACCTTCCTGATCTTGGATAGCAGGGCCAGGGCCTCGGCGGGGGTGACGGCATGCTTTCCACCATCTGTAGCCTGAAGTACTCATTCGAGTGATATGTATTGTGAAAATAGTGGATCGAATCTACATTCGACCCACTGAGCATAGGGCTGCCTGTCTTCCTCCTGGCGGTCGGGACAAGCGAGGTGAATCAGCGGCGCACGGGGCCGTAGTGGCCTGCGTGAGCGGGGAGCGGCATGAGCAGGATGTACGGCGAGCCGATCGAGGTCAGGGACGAGGATGGGCAGCCGGTCAGGTTCGTCTGGCGGGGACGGCTCTACACCGTGCTTGGGGTGCTCGAGCAGTGGGTGATCAGCCGGGAGTGGTGGCAGCGCAACGACCCGGATGCCGAGGTGCCGCCGGAACGGGAGTTCTGGCGGGTCGAGGCGTCACCGGGCCGGGACGTCCCGTCGGTGATCTGCGAACTGCGCCGCGACATCGAATCCGGCGACTGGCTGCTCGTCCGGATCTGGGACTGATCATGGTGGCGCCAGGAGAACCTGGCCGCCTGATCCGGGGGGAATCTGGCCGCCCGATCCCGGGGGAGCCCGGCCGCCCAGACCCGGGAGAACCCGGCCACCTGATCAGGGACGGCCGGGGATGAACTGGTCAGGTGACTTCACCCACCTGCATGTGGCGTCGTCGTTCTCGATGCGGTACGGGATGGCGAGCCCGGCGGCCCTGACTGCGCGCGCGGCCCAGGACGGCATGCCCGCCCTCGCGCTCACCGACCGGGATGGGCTGTATGGGGCGGTCAAGCATGTTCAGGCCTGCCGCGAGGCGGACATCTCCCCGATCGTCGGTGCCGACCTGGCGCTGCGTGCGGACGAGAGCGTGGACGCGGGCGCATGCCCAGACCCACGCCCGGTTTCACGCCCAGGCCCACACCCACGCCCACAACCTGGTTCAGCCAGCCCCAGCCCTCCACCGGCGAGGCTGGCGAACGAGACCGCCTGCCGGGTCACGCTGCTCGCCCTCGGCGGGACTGACGGCAGGGCTGACGGCCGGACGGGCCGGACGGGAGGGACGGGCCGGACAGGCGGGACAGGCTGGGCGTCGCTGTGCCGTCTGGTCAGCGCGGCGCACCGGTCGGGCGAGCGCGGCGTCCCCGCGGTGACCCCCGACCTGGTCGCCGAACACGCCGGCGGCCTGATCGTGCTGCTCGGCCCGGCCAGTGACGTCGGGCGGGCGGTCGCGGCCAGGAGGCCCGGTGCTGCGGCGGCCGCCCTGGCCCGCTGGCGAGACCGGGCCGAGACCGTGATCGAGATCGTCGACCACCACGGCCCCGGCGACACCCACACCGCCGCCCGGATGCTGCGGTTCGCCACCGAGTGTGGCGTTCCCGCCGTGCTGACCAACGCGGTCCGCTATCTCGATCCCACCGACCAGCCGGTGGCGCAGGTGCTCGACGCGGCGCGCCAGCTCACCCCGCTCGGCCGGCGCCACCTGGCCGGTCACAACGCGCGGGCCTACCTCAAGACCAGCGAGCAGATGGCCCGGGTCGCGGAGCGGATCTGCGGCTCGGGCCCGTGCCCGGCGGCTGGCCCGGGGCGCTGCGAGGATCCGGCCCATCAGCTGCTGGCCACCACGGCGGCGCTGGCCGAGCGCTGCTACCTCGACCAGGCCCGCGACCTGGGCATCGGCAGCCTGCACCTGCCCGAGACCGGCGGGGATGAGCTCGCCCGGCTGCGGCGGCGCTGCGCCGATGGGCTGCTCCGCCGCGGCCTGGCAGGCCCGCACGCCCAGCCCTGGCGCCGCCGTGAGGTGACCGAGCGTCTCGACCATGAGCTGGGCATTATCGCCAGGACCGGTCTCGCCTCGTACTTTCTCACCGTGGGCGACGTAGCCGATCTCATCAGGGCCCGCGGCATCCGCTGTGCCATCCGCGGCTCCGGCGCCGGCTGCCTGGTCAACTACCTGATCGGCATCTCCGGCATCGACCCGCTCGACCATGGCCTGATCATGGAGCGGTTCCTCTCGGAGAAACGCAAGGACCTGCCGGACATCGACCTGGACGTCGAGTCCGCACGGCGGATCGAGGTCTACCACGCGATCATCGAGCGCTACGGCGAGGAGCGCTGCGGCTGCGTCTCGATGATGGAGACCTACCGGGCCCGCAGCGCGATCAGGGACACCGCGGCCGCGCTCGGCCTGCCGCCGCACGAGATCGGCGCGCTGGCCAAGGCGTTCGGCCACATCCGGGCGCGCGGCATCGGCGCGGCCATGGCCGACCTTCCCGAACTGCGTGCCAGCAACCTCGCGGTCCCCCAGCTAGCCAGCCTGTTCCTGATGGCCGAACGGCTCGACGGGCTGCCCCGCCACATCGCCATGCACCCCTGCGGGGTGGTCCTGTCCAGCCGCACCCTGCTGGACCGGGTGCCGGTGGAGCAAAGCGCCGAGGGTCTTCCGCTGTGCCAGTACGACATGGATGACGTGGAAGCCGCCGGGATGATCAAGCTGGACGTGCTCGGCGTGCGCATGCAGTCGGCGATGACCTACACGCTCGCCGAGATCGAGCGCACCCGCGGCGAACGGGTCGACATCGACGCGATCGGCCTCGACGACGAGCCGACGTTCGAGATGATCCGCTCCGGCCGCACGCTCGGCTGCTTCCAGATCGAATCGCCCGGCCAGCGTGAGCTGGTGACCAGGCTGGAGCCTGGCAGCATCGGTGACCTGATCGTCGACATATCGCTGTTCCGCCCCGGGCCGGTCAACTCCGACATGATCACCCCGTACCTGGATATCAGGCACGGCAGGCGCCCGGCCTGCTATCCGCACGAGGATCTGGCGAAAATACTCGGTGAAACCGGGGGAGTGGTCATTTTCCACGAGCAAGTGCTCCGGATTTTTCACGAAATGACAAGTTTTGGGTTTTCGGCTTCCGAACGGCTTCGCCGTCAACTGGCCGACTCATCCACCAGGCAGGAAGTGGGGGAGTTGTTCCGCGTGGCCGCCCTGCGGCGCGGATATGACGACACGACCGTGCGGCGCGTGTGGGACGTGCTCGAGGCGTTTGGCGGCTTCGGTTTCTGCAAGGCGCACGCTGCCGCGTTCGCCATCCCGACCTACCAGTCGGCCTGGCTGAAGCGGCACTACCCGGCTGCGTTCTACGCCGGGGTGCTCACCCATGATCCCGGCATGTACCCGAAGCGGGTGATCACCGGCGACGCCAGGCTGTCCGGGATTCCCGTGCTGCCCGTCGACGTGAACGCCTCGGCCGCCGGCTGGCGGGCCGAGCCCTCCGCCGAGCCCACCGCGGGCTCGGCGGAGGGGGTGCGGGCCGGGCTGCGCGAGGTCAGGGGAATCAGCGACGCCGAGGTGGAGCGGATCGTCGCCGGGCGGCCCTATGTGTCGCTGCGCGACTTCTGGGAGCGGGCCAGAGTGTCCCGGCCGGTGGCCGAGCACCTCGTGCTGGTCGGCGCCTTCGACTCGCTGTATTTTGACGCACAGAATTTTGACGCACAGCACCAGGGGCAGTCGGCCGCACCTGCCGGGTCGGCCGCACCTGCCGGGTCGGCCGCACCTGCCGGGTCGGCCGCCCCCGCCGCGTCGGCCGCCCCCGCCGGGTCAGCGGCACCTGCCGGGTCAGCGGCACCTACCCGGCGCGACCTGCTGGCCAGGGTCGGCGTGCTCGCCGGGGCCACCCGCCGGAGCCGGTCCCCGGTGCGCTCGGTGCTCCCTTTCGCCAGCGGGGCCAGGGACGGTCTGGCCGATATTGTCCCGGCCGGTGAGCTGCCGGAGCTTTCCGCCGCCGAACGCGTCGAGGCCGAACTGGAGATCCTCGGCATCGACATCAGCAGGCATGTGGTCAGCTTCTACGAGGAGATACTCGGCAGCCTCGGCGTCGTCAGGGCGCGCGATCTGCACCGCTGCCGGGCGGGCCGGACCGTCCTGGTGGCCGGGGTGAAAACCTCGACGCAGACCCCGGCGGTCAGGTCCGGCCAGCGGATCATCTTCGCCACCTCGACGACGCCACCGGCCAGATCAACCTGGCCTTCTTCGAGTCGGTGCAGCAGCGCTGCGCGGCTCGGGTGTTCGGCTCGTGGCTGCTGGTGGTCCGCGGCCGGGTGCACCGGCCGCGGGGCTCATCGCCGCCGCGGCGCCAGCCAGGGCTGCGCGACGCCGCCGGAGTCCATCAGCGGCCGGGCCAGGACCTGGCCGTGTCGGTCAACGCGGCCGAGTGCTGGGACCTGGCCACCCTGGAGGAGATCCGCCTCTCTCGCGGCATGGCCGCCGCCCGCGCCGCGATGGCGGCGGGCGACGTGCCCGGGCCCGGGATGACGGCACCGCCCGCGGCCACCAGCCAGCCGCCAGGCGACGGCAGCCCAGCCACCGCCAGCAAGATCGTCTGCCCCACGGGGTTCAGGCTGTCGCCATACGCGGAGACCGGGCCGCCCGGCGCGGCGATGAAGGATCCGCCGCGCAAGCTCTGGCACGCGAGCCCGGGTAGCCAGGGCAGCTCTGGCAGCTCTGGCAGCGCGGGCGGCTGGGCGGATCCGGGGTAGGCGCCGGCTGGCCGCCGCCTGGCGGATGCACGGGTCGCCGTGCTCCCCGGCTGCGGCACTTCGACGCGTTCACCCGCACCGATTTCACCCTTCCGCTGGTCCTGGACTTTCCCGGGCGGGCCGCTGATCGGCGATGAGCTTCTCCAGCCGGTCGAGGCGTTCGTCGAGGTCGGTGACGGTCACCACGTCGGTCAGTGCCAGCCGGACGGCGGCGAGTTCCCTGGCGAGGAACTCGGTGTCGGCCTGAGTCCTGGCCGCTACCTCCCTGTCCCGCTCGATGCTGGCCCGGTCTCTGTCGTCCTGCCGGTTCTGGGCCAGCAGGATGAGTGGCGCCGCGTAGGCCGCCTGGGTCGAAAAGGCCAGGTTGAGCAGGATGAACGGGTAGGGATCCCAGTGATGGGACAGCGCTATGGTGTTGAGGACGATCCACCCGATGACGAGGATCGTCTGCCCGGCCAGGAAGCGGCCGGTGCCGAGAAACCGGGCGATGCTCTCCGACATCCGGCCGAAGGTGTCCGGGTCGTACCGTGTCCCCATCCGCGACACCGCGCCGCGCGGGACGGACAGATCCGCCCGGTCGCCGGTGCTGCGCAGCGAAACCCGTTTCATCGCGGCCGCCCCTTTCCCCGCCAGCCGGCCGGGAGGAGCCGGTCCAGCACGTCATCGACGGTGACCGCGCCGAGCAGCCGCCCGTCTTCGTCACAGACTGGCACGCCGATGAGGTTGTAGGCGGCCAGCTGGGCCGCGAGCTCGCGGTCGGGCAGCTCGGGCCGGACGAAGCTGCTCGCCTCGATGCAGTCGCCGACCCTGGTGCCAGGCGGCTGGCGCAGCAGCATCTGGAACCCGATGGTGCCGAGGAAACGCCCGGTCGGGGTCATGCTGGGCGGCTCACAGACGTAGACCTGCACGCCCGCGATCACCGGTGTCCCGGGCTGCCGGATGTAGGCCAGCACCTCGGCGACGGCCGCATCCGGCGGGAAGATCAGCGGCCGGGAGGTCATCAGCCCGCCCGCCGTCGCCCCGTCGTAGCGCAGCAGGCGGCGCAGGTTCGCCACATCGTTGGCCTCCATCCTGGCCAGCAGTTGCTCCCGCTGACCGGAGGGCATCTCGGCGAGCAGGTCCACGGCGTCGTCGGGTTCCATCGCCTCCACGATGTCGGCGATACGGTCGGCATCGAGCCCGGCCAGGAAGCGGATCTGGTCCTGCTCGGGCATTTCCTCGAGCACGTCGGCCAGTTCCTCGTCGCCGAGCGCCTCGGCGAGCTGGTGCCGCCTGGTGGGTGACATCTCCTCGACCTCGACGGCCAGATCGGTCGGATGCATGTCCCGCAGGCCGACGATCTGCTCGGCGAGGGCGCCGGCCTTGAACAGTTCCGGGTGCTCGTCCCACGGCTCGATCGCCGTGGAACGCCGCAGCCCGCGGCCGTGGCTGACGGCCAGCGCCGAAACCTCCCAGCCGCGCTTGCCCCGGTCCGGGGCGATGCCCACGTCCATGACGGTTCCGGTCCCGGCGGGTTCGCCATACAGCTCCGACGCCAGGATCTCCCCGGTCCGCCGGGTGAACCGCCTCAGGTCGACGGTGCCGCCGCGCAGGTGCGCCCCGTCCATGGAGATCTCCGTGATCAGGCCCAGGTTGACGAAGATGTGCCGTCGCTGCACGGTCACGATCAGCCCCAGGGCACGGGGTGGCTCGCCGCCGGCGGCCGGCAGGATCAGCACGTCCCGGATCCGGCCGATCGACAGCCCCTCGCTGTCCAGCAGCGACCGCCCGGCCAGCCGGGAGGTGAACACCTCCTGGGCGGTCATAGTGCCCTCCTCGCCTCGTGGTATCCGGGATAACTGTTATACAGCTATCCAGGACGGTTCTTGCCCGGGGGACGCCTGCTACCACGGCTGTCACAAGTAACACTGCCCGCCGATGACAACCCGCCCGGCGCGTCCCGCGTCAAACGTGGGTATGCGTGGGCAGGCGCAGTGCGGTGCTGATCTTTGCCGCCGGTCTATGCCCGCATCGATGGCCGCGCTAATGGGAGAAGACGGCATCATAGATGGTTATTTTGGAAACAAAGTGCCCCTTGTTCGCGGGAGAAGTCAGATGACCAGCGGACGGGTTACCCGGAGAATCATGCCGGTCGCCGCCGGCGTTTTGATGATATTCACCACCGTTGCCACGCCGGCCGGGGCGATGGCCGTTTCACCCGCATCCGCGTACGGCCCGTTGCCGCCTTACCGGACAGCAGCAGACCTGGCGGGAGCCGGGGCGCGCCCGGCGGGATGTGCCGTACCGACCAGGCCGGGGGCCGCGCGTTGTTACCTGGCCGCCGAGCCGGCCACGGCCGTGGCGGCCCAGGTGCTGGAGACGGGCTGCACGGTCAACGAGCAGGACGGGTACTCGCCGTGCAACATCCAGCATGCCTACAAGCTCCCCTCCTTGTCCGGCAAGCGGGGCAAGGGCCAGACCGTGGCCGTGATCGACGCCTTCGACGACCCGGACGCCGGGCCTGACCTGGCCACCTACCGGTCCGCCTTCTCGCTCCCGGTCTGTTCGGCCGGGAACGGCTGCTACAAGAAGGTGAACCAGAACGGGGACGAGGGCAACTACCCGGCCGGCAACATGGGCTGGGGCCAGGAGATCTCCGGGGACCTCGACATGGTGTCGGCGATCTGCCCGCGGTGCCACATCCTGCTGGTGGAGGCCAGCAGCGACACGTTCAGCGACCTGTTCACCGCCGAGCAGGAGGCGGTGAAGCTCGGTGCTCACGTGGTGAGCCTGAGCTGGGGATCGGGCGAGTTCAGCGGGGAGGGCTCCGATGACTCCATGCTGGACACGCCGGGCGTCGAGGTCACGGCCAGCTCGGGGGACGGGGCTTACCAGGGCGGCGTGCAGTATCCCTCGGCGTCGCCGGACGTGACCTCGGTTGGCGGGACCGAGCTCACCCCGGCCACCAGCAAGCGGGGCTGGATCGAGAAGACCTGGGTGACCGCGGGCGCCAGCCCGCCGGCCCAGGGGTCGGCCAGCGGCTGCTCGGCCTATGAGTCCAAGCCGAAATGGCAGCACGATCACGGCTGCGCCGAGCGCACCACCGCGGACGTGAGCGCGGTCGCGGCCAACGTGCTCGGATATGACAGTTACGAAAGTGGTGGCGGCGGCTGGTTTTTCTTCTTCGGCACCAGCCTGTCCTCGCCGATCACCGCGGCCATCTATGGCCTGGCCGGGAACATAGGATCCGAAAGTCTCCCGGGAGCGGCGCTGCCCTATTCGCATCGGACGCACTTCTACGACATCACCAGGGGACTGGCCACCGGGACCTGCTCACCGCACCGCTATCTATGCAAGGCGATCCGGGGTTACGACGGCCCCACCGGGCTGGGCACGCCCTTCGGCGCCGGTGGTTTCTGAACCCGTGACCGCCTCTCCGCGGGAATAATTTTCTTTTTTGAAAAAGAAATATAACCGGGGCGGCCGGGAGTAACCGCGGCAGCCGGGATTAATGCGGGAGCGGCTGGAGTAACGCGGGGGCGGCCGGGAGTAACGCCGGAGCGGCTGGGGGAAGACAAACCCCCAGCCGCTCCGGCGTGGTTCGCTCTGGCTTGCCGCTGGCGGCCAGAGTTACTGGTGCGTGGCGTCGCTCGACGTCTTGCGCCAGTTGACCGTCGGGCGCATGGCCTCGAGCCGCACCCGGTGCACGTACCGCTTGGTGATCCCGAACAGCGACTCGACGAGCGTGTCGGAGAGCAGGTGCGGCACCAGCCCGAGCTCTGGCAGCCCGGTGTGCATGACCTTGTAGTAGTGCTCCTCGAGCTCGACCCGGGGGTTGTCCAGGTGCTCGATCTGGACCTCGTCCGGGCTGCACTTGACGACGGTCTGCGCGATTTCCTCGACCGACATCCACTCGGTGATCTGGTTGAACACGCGGAACTCACCACGCTCGGCCGGATTCTCGCAGGCGAGCTGGATGCAGCGGACGGTGTCCCTGATGTCGAGTATGCCGCGCGTCTGGCCACCCTTGCCGTACACGGTGAGCGGCTGGCCCAGCACCGCCTGGATGACGAACCGGTTCAGCACCGTGCCGAACACCGCGTCGTAGTCGAACCGGGTCGCCAGCCTGTCGTCCCTGGCGGTCTCCGGCGTCTGCTGGCCGTAGACGACACCCTGGTTGAGGTCGGTGGCGCGCAGCCCCCAGATCCGGCAGGCGAACTCGATGTTGTGGCTGTCGTGCACCTTGGACAGGTGGTAGAAGGAGCCGGGGCGCTTGGGGAACAGGACCCTGTCCCTGCGGCCCTTGTGCTCGATCTCGATCCAGCCTTCCTCGATGTCGATGTTGGGCGTGCCGTACTCGCCCATCGTGCCGAGCTTGACCAGGTGGATGTCGGGGTTGATGTCGGCGATCGCGTACAGCACGTTGAGGTTGCCGACCACGTTGTTGGTCTGGGTGTAGACCGCGTGCTTGCGGTCGATCATCGAGTACGGCGCGGCCCGCTGCTCGCCGAAGTGCACGATCGCGTCCGGCTGGTACTCGCCCAGCATCTTGTAGACGAACTCGGCGTCGCACAGGTCGCCGATGTACATCGAGATGGACTTCCCGCTCACCTCACGCCAGGCGGCGATCCGGGTCTGCAGTGGCTCGATCGGGACGAGGCTCTCGGCGCCGAGCTCGTAGTCGTATTGCCTGCGGGCGAAGTTGTCCGCGACGGCCACGTCGTGGCCGGTCTCGGAGAGATGCAGCGCCGTGGGCCACCCGAGGTAACCATCGCCGCCCAGCACCAGGATCTTCATTCGTTCAGCTCCTACCTTGTCCTTGCTCTTGCGTTGTCTCGTCGTCGTCATACCTGCGGCGGCCCGGCGGGCCGGCCCGCGATGGTGCGTTCCGCCGCGATCGGCGTGTGCAGTCCGCAACGGCTGCGAGCCTCCGCCTGGCAAGGTAGCCTGCTGAAGTCGCGACATAGCGGATGCCGCAGTTCAGCATTCGGCGGTGCCCGTACTTTTCAGTTGCCGCGTCCATCCCGGCCACATACCAACACCAAGGACACCCATGGCATCGGCACTCTCCCGGCTCAAAGCCACTTCGCTGCGCCGCCTTCCGGCACCCATCCGCCGCAGGCTTGAAGGAGAGACAGGGAAGCGCTTCATCCGGTTCGTGCTCGTGGCCGTGGCCGCGGTCATCTCCAGCCAGGTCGCGCTGGTCATCTTCCTCGATGCCGCGCACATGACGGCGGGCATCTCGGGTGGGCTCGCCGGCGCGGTGGGCGCCGCGGTGAGCTACGTGCTGAGCCGCTGGGCCTGGGAGCGCAAGGGCAAGCCGCACGTGCTCAAGGAGACCCTGCCGTTCTGGATCGTCGCGGTGGCCGCCTGGATCGTCCTTGGCCTGGCGACCAAGCTCGGCGTCCACCTGGCGGGCTCGCGACCGCACCACAACCTGAACTGGCACCTGGTGGTGAACGGCACCTACCTCGGCGCGAACGTCCTGACGTTCCTGGCCAGGTTCGTGATCTTCCACTACGTCCTCTTCGCCGACCGGGGCTCGTCGGACGGTGGCACGGGCACGGGCGCCGCAACGGGCTCGGCGTCGGCAGCGCTGTCCGAGGAAGCACGGCCCGGGACCCTCGACCCGGCCACCGGCGACGGCACCTCGGCGGCGGTCACCGTGCGGCGGGCACCCCCCACCGGCTGACCGCCGCGCTGCCCGCGCCCGACGACGCGCTCGCGCCACCAGGTGCGGGCGATGACGCCGGCGAAGTGCAGCCCGTAGATGGCGTTGTGCCCCTTCTTGCTCTCGCCGACCTTCCGCTTGTGAATGGTGGCCGGCCGCTCCAGCACCCGGAACCCGCGGGACATCACGCCGATGAGCAGCTCGGCCGCCTGGTACTGCGGCTGGTCGAGCCGGACCTCGCCGGTCACCCCGGCCCGCATCGCGCGCAGGCCGAACGTGGTGTCGCTGATCCGCTGGCCGGTCAGCAGGCTGATCGTGATGGCGAAGACGCGCACCCCGAGGCGGCGGATCGGGTCCTTGGTCTCCTCGCTGCCCAGCCGCCTCGACCCGGTCACGAAGTCGGCCTGGCCGGCCAGGATCGGGCCCAGCAGGGTGTCGATCTCCGCCGGGTTGTACTGGCCGTCCGCGTCGGTGGTCACGATGTACTGCGCGCCACCCTCGCGGGCGATCCGGTAGCCGAGCCGCAGCGCCGCGCCCTGGCCGCGGTTGACCGGCACGTCGCAGACGATCGCGCCGTGGTCGCGGGACTCGGCCACCGTGCCGTCCACGCACCCGTCCGCGACGACGACCGTCGCGGTGGGCAGCCCGCAGACCGCGGTGGGCAGAGCGGCGATGACCGGCCCGATCCCGCCTTCCTCGTTGTAGGCGGCGATCACGAGGGCGACGGGCGGCAGCGAGCGCACCCGGTCGCCGTACTGCGCGTGCAGGGCATCCAGCGCCGCGCTGTCGATCGCCAGATCGTCGCGGTGGGCCACGCTTTTGCGATTGCCGCTCACTGGTTAGCCTCCTGCGGGCAGAAATCCGGCCAGACCGTGCTCAGGCCTGACTTGAGGTCATGCTGTGGCGAATAGCCGAGGGTCCGCGCCAGCGAGATGTCCACCTTGACGGCGGGCATCTCGCCGGGTCCCACCGGCACGTGCTCCACGGGCAGCGACGCGCCGGTGACGCTCCTGGCCGCTTCGACCATGTCGTTCACCGAAACCGACCGGCCGGATCCGAAGATCACCGGCCCGGTGTGACTGGTCTGCCAGGCGGCGAGGATACCCGCGACTATGTCGTCGACGTGTACAACGTCCCGCTGCATGCTTCCGTCACCACGGACCTGCACGCCGTCACCGTCGCGGGCCGCGCGCATCAGCCGCGGGATGAAGCTGTCTTTCGCCAGCATCCCCGGGCCGTAGACGTTGGAGAACCGCATGGCGCAGGCCGCGATGCCATAGACGCCGGAGTAGCAGCTCAGCAGCATCTCACCGGCCGCCTTGGTCGCGCCGTAGGGGGTGAGCGGGCGCGGCGGCAACTGCTCGGTGATGACCGCGTCGCCGACGTTCCCGATCACGGCGTTGGTCGAGGCCAGCAGGAACGACTTGATGCCACGGGTGCGGGCCAGCTCGAGCAGGTTCGCAGTCGCCGCCACGTTGGTCTGGTAGGTGCCGACGGGGTCGCCGATCGAGTCGACCACAGAGGTGATGGCGGCCAGGTGGAAGATCGTGTCCATGCCAGGCTGCACCGCCTGGGCCAGCACCGATTCGTCGCGGATGTCGCCGGTCACCTGGGGAGTCCCGGTGTCGGGGAACGGCTTCTTGTCGACCACGGTGACCTCGGCCCCGGCGTCCGCCAGGGCCCGGACCAGCCGTCGCCCGATGAAACCACTCCCGCCGGTAACCAGTACCCGCGAACGCGGTTCAGCCCGCATGCATGCTCCATTCCACGGTGACTATGTCAATTTGGCCCGTTTGTCCCGTCCGTGCCTGCCAGTCCTAGTTGTCCGGATCTTGCTGTCAGACACCGCTGACCAGGCCAGACAGGACCATCAGGCATGGCGCCCGCAGGGGGGCGGCCCTGAATGCGTCCGGTCAGTGTACCCGGCACGGTGGATTCAGCGGGGGAGGGACGGCAACATCCCCAGGACCGGCGCTACGCTGGTGTTTCGGCGGACGGACTCGATCTGCGGGGGAAGCCGGGGGTGAGCTTGCCGGGCGCTGACGTCCCTCCCATCGAAGCGGAGTCCTACCGGATCCTGCGCTCGCGCATCGATCTGAGCTTCCTGCCGCCGTTCACCCGCGCGGTCACCGAGCGGGTGATCCACGTGAGCGCCGACTTCGACTACGTGACCGACCTGGTCTGCGAGGAGGAGACGCTGGCCGCGGCCGTCACCGCCCTCGCGGATGGCGCGCCCGTCGTGGCCGACGGCTCGATGGTGGTGGCGGGGATCACCGCGGACGCGGTCATCTGCAAGATGGACGACTCGCTGACCGCGCGGCTGGCCCGCGTCACCGGGATCACCAGGGCCGCCGCCGCGGTCAGGCTGGCGTTCAGCGAAACCGGCCCGGGCGCGGTGTGGGTGGTCGGCTGCGACGTCACCGCCATCGAGGAGATCCTCCAGCGGGATACCGAGCCGGCGCTGGTCATCGGGATGCCCGCCGGGTTCGTCGGCGTGGCCGAGGCGAAGCAGGCACTGCGGGCCAGCGGCCTGCCGGTGCTGACCAACGCCTCGGAGAAGGGCGGCGCCGCGGTGGCTGCCGCGGTCGCCGATGCACTGCTGGGCCGGGCACAGGCGGGCAGGACTGGCTGTGACGAGCAGGACTAGTCTGGACTCTTTACACACGGGAAGCGCGCACCTCGATGGACTCCTCTGGCGAGCCGCCCTACCTGCTGGGCCTGCGCCTGCGCGGGCGGCTTGTGGTCGTCATCGGCGGCGGCCGCGTCGCTGCCCGCCGGATACCAGCGCTGCTCGCCAGCGGCGCACAGGTCCGGGTCATCTCACCCAGCCTCAGCCCGTCCCTGCAGGATCTCGCCGCGTCGGGACGGATCACCTGGCGGCAGCGGCCCTACGCGCCCGGGGATTGCGCTGAGGCTTGGCTGGTCTGCGCCTCTACCGATGACCGCCTGGTTAATGATCAAATCTTTACGGAAACGGAAAATCGCCGGTGCTGGTGTGTTCGCTCGGATGATGCCGCTGCTTCGGCGGCCTGGACACCCGCGAGCGGGCGGGCCGGCCAGGTAAGCGTGGGCATTCTCAGCGGAGACCCCAAGCGGAGCGCGGGGATCAGGGACGCGGTGCTGGCCGGCCTGCGCTCGGGAACCCTCGGGGCGCGCCGCGGCCGCGGCCGGCACCGCGGCGTGGCGCTCGTCGGCGGCGGGCCGGGCGACCCGGGGCTGATCACCGTCCGGGGCAGGCAGTTGCTGGGGGAGGCCGACGTGGTGGTGACCGACCGGCTCGCCCCGCAGTCGCTGCTCGACGAGCTGCCGCCCGATGTCGAGGTCATCGACGCGGCTAAGATCCCGTACGGCACGGCTATGGAACAGGACCACATCAACGCCGCGCTCGTCTCCAACGCCCTGGCCGGGCGGTTCGTGGTCCGGCTCAAGGGCGGCGATCCGTTCGTCTTCGGCCGGGGTGGCGAGGAGGTGCTCGCCTGCCTGCGGGCCGGGGTGCCGGTCACCGTCGTACCGGGAGTTAGCAGTGCGATCGCGGTGCCCGCCGCGGCCGGCGTGCCGGTAACCCACCGGGGCGTCGCGCAGGAGTTTCACGTAGTCTCTGCCCATCTGCCCCCCGGTGACGCTAAATCGATGGTGAACTGGGCAGCACTCGCGGCTTCGTCCGGCACTCTGGTGTTGCTCATGGCCACCGAGCGGCTGCAGCTCATCGCGGCGGCGCTGATCCGGCACGGGCGCCCACCCAGCACTCCCGTTGCGGTGGTCGCGGACGGTAGTCTGCCCACGCAGCGCGCAATCAGCGCGACACTGCAAACCGTGGCAAACCGGGTAGCCGAGGCGGGGATCAGGCCCCCGGCGGTGGTTGTGGTGGGGGAGGTAGTCATGCTTGCTGCGCAGGCGGCAGAGCTGAGCAGGGCCGCCGCTAGCGCGGCAGGTGGTTAGCGGCACACGTCGCGGGAAGGCCAGGCAGATGACTGAGGGGCGGGGCGTGGAGCCGCACGTGCGGGTTGACGCACGGCAACTCGAGTCTGCCCTGCTCGATCTCAGGCACCGGATCGTGGACGCGCCGCTGCTGCTCGAGGCGCCCGGCGTGGCCGAGGCCAGGGCGCAGCGGCGCAAGCTGCTGACCCAGGTCGACGACTACCTGCTGCCCCGGATCCGCCAGTCCGCCGCCCCGGTCCTGGTGGCCCTGGTGGGCTCCACCGGGGCCGGCAAGTCGACCCTGGTCAACAGCATCGTCGGGGCCCAGGTCAGCCTGACGGGCATCCGCAGGCCCACCACGAACTCACCCGTGCTCGCCTGCCACCCCGACGACCTCGGCTGGTTCGCCGAGAACGTGTTCCTGCCCACCCTGCCCCGGGTGCGGCAGCAGGGCCTGGCCATGCCCGGCCGCGACGGCCTGCTCGTGCTGGCCGGGAACGAGGGCATGCCCAAGGGGGTCGCGCTGCTCGACACGCCCGACATCGACTCGGTGATCCAGGCTCATCACGAGTTCGCGCACCAGTTTCTCGACGCCTCCGACCTGTGGCTGTTCGTCACCACCGCCAGCCGGTACGCCGACGCGCCGGTCTGGGAGCTGCTGCGCTACGCGAAGGAGCGCGACGCCTCGCTGGGCATCGTGCTGTCCCGGGTGCCGCCCCGGTCCAGAGCCGAGCTGATCAAGCACTTCACCGCCATGCTCGAGGCCAACGGCCTCGGTGCGGCGGACCGGTTCGTGATCCCCGAGACGATCATCGTCGACAACATGCTGCCGCCCGCGATGTTCAGGCCGGTCAGGGAATGGCTGCAGGACACGGCCGTGCGCGAGGACCGCAGGGTGGCCGTGCTGACCCAGACGATGTCCGGGGTGCTCGACACGTTCCGCACCCGGGTGCCCGAGCTGGCCTCGCACCTGGCGACCCAGCTGGCCTTGCGGGGCCAGCTCCGGCAGGCGATCGAGGCCTGCTACGCGGGCGCCGTGGCCGAGGTCGAGGAGGCGACCAGGAACGGCTCGCTGCTGCGCGGCGAGACGCTGGCCAGGTGGCAGGACTTCGCCGGCACCGGTGACCTGCTGCGCACCCTCCAGTCCCGCCGCCGCGGCGGCGGTGCCACCAGCCGGCCGCGCAAGCAGCGGATCTCGGCCCGCGCCCAGGCGCTGAAGGCTGCCGTCGCGGCCGGCCTCGAAGCGCTGATCGTGTCCATCGGCGACCGCGCCGCCGATGAGGCCGTCGCACGCTGGCGTGAGCACCCGGCGGGCGCCGCGCTGCTCAACGAGCTGCCGGCCCAGGACCAGGTGCGGGTGGAACGGCAGCAGCCGCGCGCCGGGCGCTCGCCCTTCGAGGATGACGACTCCCCGTTCGCGGACTCCGCGGTTCCGCCACCACCGCCGGTGGACGGGCTGGCCACGGAGGCGCTCGCCGCGCTGGGCGGGGGCGCGTCATCGGCAGCCGGCGCGCCGGGCGACCCGCCGGAGCAGATTCCCGGCGCGATGGCGCTGGGAAGATCCGCACCGGATCTGCAGCGCCGGGCTGCCCAGGCGATCAGCACGTGGCAAGATCACGTAATGCATCTAGTCCAGGCCGAAAACGTAACCAAGCGGTCCATCGCCCGGGTGGTCACGTTCGACGAAGAGTCGCTCGCTCTTGTCGTGATCATCGGCCTGCTTGGCTTCGGCGCCGGGGACACCGCGGCGGCCGAGGGCAGCGGCGCGGTCGCCCAGGAGCTGCTCAGCTCGCTGTTCGGCTCCGGGCCGCTGCGCGAGATCGGGACAAAGGCACGCACCGACCTGCAGGAGCGGGTCCGCCTGCTGTTCGACGAGGAAATGCTCAGGTTCGCCAAGCTGATCGACGCGGAGGGCGTCCCCGACGAGTCCGCCGCCGTGCAGCTCTACCAGGCCACATACTCCCTTGAGGTTGTCAGGTGACCAGGTCCTTTGATGCCACGGCAGGCCAGCGGGGCGCCGCGGATGCCGTGAGCACCACCGATCCGGGTGAGCGCGGCCGTGCCAGCCTGCCTGGCCGGCTGACCGCGCTCGCCAGGCTGGTCCAGATCGGGTCGGCCCGCAGCGGCCCCGACGGGTTTGGCACCGAGATGCTCGAGGAATCGGCCGATCTGCTGAGCCGGGCGGGGGAGCGGCTGCGGCTGTCCGGCGCCCATACCGTCATCACGCTGGCGGGCGGCACCGGCAGCGGGAAGTCCTCGCTGTTCAACGTGCTGGCCGGCGCCGACTTCTCGCCAGTGGGAGTGACCAGGCCGACGACCAGCGAGCCGCACGCCTGCGTCTGGGGCATGGCCGGGGCCGGGCCGCTGCTCGACTGGCTGGGCATCCAGCGGCGGCACCGCTACGCCCGGGCGAGCGCGCTAGACCAGGGGGAGGAGAGCCTCACCGGCCTGCTGCTGCTCGACCTGCCCGACCACGACTCGGTCACGGCCGGCGCCTCGCACGAGGTAGACCGGATGGTCGAGCTGGCCGACCTGATGATCTGGGTGCTCGACCCGCAGAAG
>DASXMU010000090.1:0-7220 GCA_036495485.1 Streptosporangiaceae bacterium | reverse complement strand
ACTGAGAACACGGTTGCCTCCTTCGGCTCGGGCTGTGCGGTCAGGTCGTGGCGATGCAGTCGATCTCGATGTCGAAGTGGCCGGGCCAGGCCGGCACGTTGACGAAGACACGGGCGGGCGGGTCGGCGGGGAAGTAGCGGGCGTAGACCGCGTTCACGGCGGGGAACATGTCCACCGAGGTGCAGTAGACGGTGCACTTCAGCACGTTCTGCAGGCTGGTTCCGGCCGTTTCCAGGCACAGCTTCATCTGCTCTAGGACCAGTTCGGCCTGGCGCTCGATGGGGGCGTCGACGACCTCTCCGGTATCAGGGTCGAACGGGGGGAAGCCGGACACGTAGACGGTGTCGCCTGCCCGGGTGACGGCGGAGGTCGGGGCCTTCCAACGCTCCAGGTAGGTCGACAGCGGCTCGACCCGGATGACCTCTCTGGCTACCACGCGGTTCCTCCTTCTTACCTCGGCTTTACGCCGGCTGCGGCCGACCTGTTCGCTTCCTCACGTCGGAGCTGTTGACTCCCCTCCCGCGTCAGGTAGGACGCGTGAAACGGCACCGTCGGGGGCTGCGGTAGCGCCGGGCAGGGGGAGCCGGAGTGCCTTCGCGGCGGAATCGGGATCTGTCGCGTGGATGCCCACGTAGGTGAGTACGGCATCCAGGGACGCTCGCAGCGGCGCGACGTCGCGCAACGTCTGGGTGAGCAGCATGCCGCCCTGCATTGCCGCGAGCAGCGCCTGCGCCAGTGCTGCCGGGTCGGCGGCCCGGGTGAGGTCGCCGCGGTCTTTCATCAGCGTGAAGCCGTGGCGGAACAGCTCGAGCCATTGCCTGAAGCCGCCTGCCAGGTCGGTCCGTATTTCGAGGTCGGACTCGGCGAGCTGCCCGGCCAGCGAGCCGAAGCTGCATCCGCCCTGGCACTCTTGCTGCTGCTGCCGCTCGATGTGCAGATCTGCCCACAGCCGCAGCGCGGCGAAGGTGTCGAGCTCGCCCAGCTCAGGAGCCCGGTGCTGGTGAAGCACGGACTCGGCCTGCCAGGCGATCACGTCCTTGACCAGGTGCCGCTTGTCCTGGAAGTAGTGGGTCATCTGCGACCCGCTGACCCCGGTGGCCGCCCGCACGTGCTCGAAGCTGATGTTCGCCACTCCGTGCTGCAGGATCAGGTCGGCCGCGGCCTGCAGAATGCGCTCGCGGGTAGCCTGGCCCTTCGCGGTCAGCCGAGGCATCGTCTCCGCCTGCTCGCTGCTCACGTTTCCACCATACCAACATTGGGTTTATTTTCCCAGACGCTGCCCCGGGGGCACCGGAGCGGGCGGGCCTGGTCTCGCCGCGGTGTCGGGCCGCAGCGGGACCAGCACCTCCCCGTTGCCGGTCAGGCGGCGGTCATGCCGCCGTCGAGGAAGATGGTCTGCCCGGTGAGGTAGGCCGCCTGGGGTGAGGTGATGTAGCGGATCGCCTCCGCGACCTCGCCCGGGTCGCCGGCCCGCCCCTGGGGCACGGTGCCGAGGAAAGCGGCCTTCGCCTCGGCGCTGCCGCCGGTGACCCGGTTGAGCATCGCCGTCTCGATCGGGCCGGGCCCCACCGCGTTGACGCGGACGCCGTAAGCGGCGGCTTCCAGGGCGGCGGACTTGGTGATGCCGATGATCGCGTGCTTGCCCGCAACGTACAGCGACCCGTTGGCGAAGCCCTTCTGCCCGTAGATGGAGCTGACGTTGACGATGCTGCCGGATCCCTGCTGCCGCATCACGCGCAGCTCGTGCTTGAGGCTCAGCAGCGTGCCCAGCACGTTGGTGTCGAAGCTGGCGGCGTACACCTCGGGGGTGAGCCCGGTGATCGGCCCGAGCTGGCCGTCGGTGCCGGCGTTGTTGACGGCGATGTCAAGGCGGCCGAACCGGTCGACGGTGCCGTCAACCAGGGCCCTGAGCTCATCGTCGTAGCGGACGTCGGCGCGGATGAACTCGGCCTCGCCCCCTCCGGCCTGCAACTCGGCGGCGAGGGCCTTGCCGACGTCGTCGTGGCGGCCGGAGATGACGACGCGGGCGCCCGTAGAGGCGAAGAGCCGGCCGGTGGCAAGCCCGATTCCGGTAAGGGCCCCGGTGATCAGGACGACGGGTGATTCAGTCATGAGATTGCTGCCTTCCGTGGTGAATTGTTTATCCGTGGTGAGCGACCAGGGCGAGACCGTCGGGAAGGGGTAATGCCGAGTACGACGATGGCGCCGACGGCACTGCCGATCACGATCACCCACCAGGTGACGTAAAACTTCGCGGCCGCCCCGGTCGTTGCTGACTGGCCCAGGATCACGACGGTGACCGCGGTCGCCAGGACAGCGCCGATCTGCCGGGCCGTGGCGTTGATCGCGCTGCCGGTGCCGCTCATCTCCGGGGCGAGGTCGACTGTGGCTGACTCCACGATGGTGGGCATTGCCAGCCCGAGCCCGGTGCCGAGGATCAGCCAGCCGGGCAGCATCCCGCCGGCGTAGCTGTGCCACTGGTGCAGGCTGAGGATCATCAGTGCCTGCCCCAGCGCGACGAGGAGGAACCCGCCGGCGGCGACCCGGCCGACTGGCAGTCGCGCGTTCAGCTTCTGGCCGGCCATCGAGGCGAGGAAGACCATCGCCGGGCCCGGGGCGATCCCGAGGCCGGTTTCCACGGCCGACCAGTGCCACGAGTTCTGCAGGAAGAAGCTCACCGACAGCAGTTGCATGCCGGTCAGGCCGAACAGCAGCGCGGCAGCGATGTTGGCGGTGCTGAACACCCGGCTGCGGAAGAGCCTGAAGTCCATCACCGGTACGGTCGAACGGTGGGTGCTGACCGTGAATCCCCCGGCTGCCGCAACTGCGATGGCCCAGCAGGCATCGACCTTGGGATCGGCCCACCCCCAGTCCGGTCCCTTGACCAGGCCTAGCGAGACCGCGCCGACGCTGACGATGAGCAGGAAGCTGCCAAGCAGGTCGGGGATGCGGGTGCTGCGGTCATAGACGGCGTTGGGGATGAGAGTCACGGTGGCGATGACCGCGGCGAGCCCGAGTGGGATGTTGATGACGAAGATCCAGCGCCAGCTGAGATCGGTGAGCAGGCCGCCGACAACCGGGCCGGCCGCGCCGGCCAGGGCCGCGCTGACCGCCCATAGCCGTACGCCGCCGACCACCTTGCTCGCGGGCAGCGCGGTCAGTACCAGGCCGAGACTGGCGGGCGTGAGCACCGCGGCGCCGACCGCCTGCAGGCAGCGGAACGCGACCAGCGCCCACAGGTCCGGGGCGAGCGCGCAGGCCAGGCTCGCGATGGTGAAGACCACCAGGCCAGCGACGAACGCGTTGCGGCGGCCGTACTTGTCGGCCAGGCGCCCCGCCGGAATCAGCAAGGCGCCGAAGATGATGGCATAGCCGTTCAGGACCCAGGACAGGTTCGACAAGCCCTGTCCGTGGAAATCTTGGCCGATGTCCTTCAGCGCGACGTTCACGACGAACAGGTCGAGCGTGGCCATGAAGCTTGCCAGGCACAAGGTGGCGAGCACCAGGCCCGGCCTTCTATCCAGGTCGGCTTCAGGGACTGGCAGGGGCTGCATCGAGGGTGTCTCCGGTTCGTTTGAGGCATGACAGCAGAACCGACGGCGGGCGGGACCGGGTCGGCGGCTGGCGCGGCCGGCCGCGGAGGGCTCCCCGGCGGCCGGCCGTGCTGAGGTTCCAGGCAGGCCGCGGGGTTAGCCGGGCATGACCGCCTTCAGTCCGCCGTGCACCTGGAGGACGGCGCCGTTGACGTAGCTGGCGGCGGGTGAGGCCAGGAAGACGATCGTCTCGGCGATCTCGTCGGCGCCGGCGGTCCGGCCCAGCGCGAACGCCTTCCCCAGCGCCTCGGCCATCTCGCCGTAGACCGCGGTGCCCGGCGTGCGCGTGGGCCCGGCGGCGACCGCGTTGACCCGGATCCCGTCGGGCCCGAACTCGTCGGCCCAGACCAGGGTCATGAGCTCCAGGGCCGCCTTGGAGGCGCCGTAGATGCCGCCGCCCTTGCCCGCGACCGACGCCCCGAATGTGCTCACGTTGACGATGGCGCCGCCGCCGCGGGCGGCCATTCCCGGCGCGAGGTGCTTCACCAGGAGGAACGGCGCTCGCAGGTTGGTGTCGATGTGCAGGCTGAACGTCTTGTCGTCCACGTCCGCGGTCGACCCGAACTGGTAGACCCCCGCGTTGTTGACCAGGATGTCGACCTCCCCCGCCTCCGCGGCGAGGCGCCGCACCTCGTCCGGGTTGCTCAGGTCCGCCGCCAGGAACCGCGCCTGGCCGCCAGCGGCCCGGACCGCCCCCACGACCTCGGCGCCGCGTGCCGCGTCACGGCCGTGCACGATCACCGAGACGCCCAGCCTGCCGAGCTTGATCGCTGTCGCCTCGCCGATGCCGGCGGTAGCCCCGGTAACCAGGGCGGTCGACCCGGCCAGATCTTTCGTCATGTCAGGCTCCAAGTTCTGGGAACTCATTCCCATTTGGGAATTGATTCCCAAAACTACGGCACGCATTCTGGGAAGTCAAACCCAACTCGGGGTGCTGCGCCGCATGAGGGAGGGGATCTGGCGTGGCCGCGGAACCTCATTCGAGATCCGCTGTCCGGTCCGTGTCACGGAACAGCGGCGGGAGGTAGCGCAGCATGAGCACGGACCAGGTGACGTGGGAGAGGGCCGGGGCGAGCACTCCGCCGGTAGCGGCCCGCTGCCAGCCGAAGATCAAGCTGGTGATCAGGCCGGCCAGGACCAGCGCCGGGTTGCCGGTAGCGGCGGTCGAAGCGGCGTAGGCGAGCGTGGTGGTGCGTAGCGGGCGCGGCCCGGACCACAGCGCACCGCGGAAGAACAGCTCTTCTGCCACCCCGCTGCCCGATGCGATGAGCACGACCAGCGGGGTTGACCCGGCATCGGCGTAGCGCAGCACGCTGGCGATGGCAACGCGCGTGGTCCGGTGGCGGCGGGCGACCCGCGCTGCACCGTAGAACACAGCGAAGGTGGCGGCCCCGGTGACGACCGGGGCGACGATGAGGGTCCGTGCCCCGCTTCCGGTGCGGATGTGCCAGCCGTCGCCGCGCCACGGGATCGGGCCCGCGCCGAGCGCACCTCGCGTCCAGGTACCGGCCAGAGTGGCTGTCAGCAGGTAGAGGCGCGCGGAGCCTGCCGGCGCGGCGAAGGAAGACCGGAGCAGCGCCGCCGCGCCGAGCCCGGCGGGCCTGAGCCAGGCGGGCCTGAGCCCGGCGGCGTACCGCGCCGTCACGAGCGTGCCTGCCGTGCCTCGCGCCGTTCGCGCAGCGCCGCGCGCACGGCGTCGTCGTAGGGTATCGGCCGGATCGGGATCAGATCCCTGATCGACTGGTCGCGCACGATCACCTCGTTGGTCATGGAGTCGACAAGGGCCCGGCCGGTACCTGTGTCGATGTCGGTGACGAGGGTCAGCCACAGCGAGGACAGCCAGGGGCTGAGCAGCGGCACTGGCAGCAGGAGCAGCGGGCGGTGCTCGATGGCGGCCACGCGGCGCAGCATCGTCGAGTACTGGAGCACCTCCGGGCCCCCGGCCTCATAGACCCGGCCCGACGCCTCCGGTGGCTCCAGCACGCCGGACAGGTACCTAACCACGTCGTGGACCGCGATCGGCTGGGTGCGGGTGGCGACCCACTGGGGGGTGATCATGACCGGCAGGTGCTCGACGAGCTGGCGGGTCAGTTCCCAGGAGATGCCGCCGTGCCCGACGATGATCCCGGCCCGGATCACGGTGACCGGCACGCCGCCGATGCCGAGCAGCTTCTCGACCTCACGGCGGCTGCGCAGGTGCGCAGACAGGTTGTCCGCGTCGTCCCCCAAGCCGCCCAGGTAGACGATGCGATCCAGGCCAGCCCGCCCGGCCGCCCTGCCGAATGCGGCGGCCCCGGTCGCGTCCTTGCGTTCGAAGTTCGCGTCATGAAGGGAGTGCACGAGGTAGTAGGCGGCCTGACAGCCGGCCATCGCCGGCTCCAGGGTGGCGGGGTCTTGGACATCGCCGCGCGCCGGCGTGCCTGCCCCCCGGTAGCCGGCCGGGTTTCTGGTCATAGCGACCACGTCGTAGCCGGCCTGGTCCAAAGCCACGCACAACCGCTGGCCGACGAAGCCGGACGCGCCGGCCACCAGCACCCTCACTGAACCCCGAGCCCTCCGTAGCCGGGCCTGCCCCCCGCGGCCAAGCCGGACCGTCCCGTAACCGGAACGTCTCTGCCCTACCCGAGAGCCTGGGTCATAACCCGGACCCCAGGGGCGGAGGCGGCCCGGTACAGATCGATCTGCGCCGTCTGAGCACGGCTGCCCTCGCCATGCCGCAGAGCACGGAATCGGCAGGGCCGTGCTTTGTGGGCCGGGCGGCGGACCTATCGCGCCAGATCAACCGGATCTGCGCCCCTCCGGTGGGCTAACCCTTCAAGCCGATAACCGCCCAGATCGAATGCCTCTTTGTGTCAAGGGGCAGGGCTGGGTGATCAGTCGTAGGCTGGTGGCCAGGCCCGGGAGTGGCTTGCCCGAAGAGCCGGTTGCTGGGGTGTGATCCGGTCGCGCTGGCTGCAGAGTCGTTCCCCTACTGCCCTCCCGGGTCCTTGACCTGGGCTGCTGCGCGCCGGGCGTCGGCCCGCAGCCGGGCGAAGACAGCATCGCTGACCTGGCGCTTGAGTGCGCGCAGGGCTTCTTTGCGGGTTTTGCCCTCGGCCAGTTTCTTGTCGAAGTAGGCGCGGCCCTCGCTGTGCGGCTGGCGGACCTGGGTGACGGCGGCCATGTGGACGGCGTGGCTGGCCCGCCGGTTCCCGTGCCGGGACAGCCGGCAGGCCTTCCGCGGCCCGGAGGACACCTCGATCGGCGCGGTGCCGTTGCAGGCGGCGAAGCGGTCGCGGTTCTTGAAGCGGGAGGCGTCGCGGACCTCGCCGATGACGGTGGCGGCGGTGACCGGGCCGACCCCGAACAGCCCGGTCAGGCTGGTCCCGCTGGCCCTGACGGCGGTGCCGGGCTTCTTCCTGGTCTCGCGCAGCCGGGCGTCGGTGCGCCGCAGGTCCTCGACCAGGGCCGCGGCGAGCTCCCAGCGGGCGGCCGCCACCGCGTCCGGCGGCGTGACCGAGCCAAGCAGGCGGGCGGCGCGGCCTGCGATGATCTTCTTCGGGACGCCGCCGGGAACCAGCTCGCAGAGCACCGCGTGCAGGCGGCAGACGACCTGCGTGCGGCTGCCGGCCAGGTCACGCCGGCGCT
>DASXMU010000089.1:0-27817 GCA_036495485.1 Streptosporangiaceae bacterium | reverse complement strand
CCCCTCGAACCAGCGAGTGTGGCCCACGAGGTAGCCGTCGTAGGCCAGGACGAGGTTGCCCGGCGAATGAACGACATCGGCGAAGTACTCGGTCTCCGAGAGCGCGTACTCCAGGTGCACCACGGGAAGCACCTCGGCCACCGCGGCCAGCCCGGCGGCCCCGAGCGCCCCGGCCGCCGCCTCATATCCGTCGAGCAGGGCATCGACGGCATCCAGATCCGCCTCGGCCTTCCCCGTGGTGTCCAGGTCCAGCCAGCTCACCGTCGAGCGCTCCAGGGCCGTTGCCAGATCGTGCGCCACGAAGGTGCGGTTGGCCAGCCCGAGGTCGAACACGCCAGCTACATCGGCGTCCGGCCCGGCCGAGGTCCAGGTGAGGTTGGACGGGTGCCAGTCCCCGTGCGCCCACTGTGGCCGCAGGGCGGCCAGCAGCGGTGCCGCCCGGCGGATCACCGGCAGATGGTGCCGGGTCAGGTCGTCCTGCCAGCGGCGCCCGGCCAGGTAGCGGCCCAAGCCCGGCCGCCGGGCGGCGAGCTGGCCCACCGCCTCGATTGGATCGGCGGCGGTGATGACCTCGCACGAACTGGTCAGCACCGCCGGTGGCCGCGCTGCCCGCCGGAAGCTGGCCGCCGCCCGGTGCAGCCGGGCCAGCGCCGCCCCGGCGGCCCTGGCGTGGCCGAGGCTGGTGAACGGGGTCCAGGACATCGCGTCGCGGTACAGGTCGATGCCCGGCGCCGTCCGGTGCACCTCGTAGACGGCGTCCCCGCAAGCGACGAAGCTCAGGCCAGAATCAGCACGCAGCACCTCAGGGACCGGCACGCCGCGGGCGCGCAGATGAGCGGCGAACGCATGCTCGGCCGCGAGCTGCCCGGCGGTTCTGACCCGCACGTCGTGCCGCTTGACGAACAGGACCTCACCACCGCGCCGGACCAGCCCCGCCGCCGACATGGGCCGCGGGCTTCGCCAGGCCAGGCTGATCCCGGCACCGCCGCTGGTGTAGTGGGCGAGTACCGCCCGCACCTCAGCCTCGGCGAGCGGGCTCCAGTCTGGTGCGGTCGGCTCGGTGCCCATGCCGTGCACCAGCAACCGCCCCGGCTTAGCCGCCGGGCCACCCGTCGAACCTCCCGTCGAACCTCTCGTCTGGGCACCCGTCGAACCACCCGCCGGGCCCGTGGCGGCGGCGCTCATACCGTGCCGGCCGAGGGCGCCTCAGCCCGGGCGCCGCTGCCCAGGCGGCGCAGCCCACCGACGGCCAGTGTCACCACGGCAGCCACCAGGAACGACAGGATCGAAGCGGACATCCAGCCCGCCGGGGTGAAGCCGATCTGCCTGGCGATCCAGCCCCAGGACGACACCCACCAGGAGATGTAGCCGGGGTTGATGAGCTGGTAGGTGACAAAACCAGCCGCCCACGGCAACAGCATGAGCCACCGCGAACGCGCCTGACCGGACAGGTCCCAGCGGCCGGCTGACACGGCGAAGAAGTCCACGATCAGCACTGCCGACATCGGCACGAACACCGAGCCGAGCAGGACGAGGAAGTTCTCGTAGTCGGAGATGTTGAGCCAGAGTGCCCCGGCGGTGGTCGCCGCGGTGATGCTGACCGCGAGCACCCGGCGGTCCCACAGCGGCCGCAGGTTCTGCGTCGATACCGCGGTTGAGTACACGTTGGCGAACGACTGGTCCAGCTCGCGGGCCGCCAGGATGGCGAAGCCGATCGTCCCGGCGGGAAGCGCGATGAAGGCGCCGTAGATGTTGCCCGGGTTGCGGGCCACGGTGAGCAGCGCCAGCAGCCCGATCACGTAGCACAGGATCTGCATGATGCTGTACCCGATCATCGCCCCGGCGACGGCGTCCCGGCCGGTGCGCGAGTGCCTGGTGTAGTCGGCCGCCAGCGGCGCGAACGAGATCGCCGCCGCCACCACGGTGTCGGTCGCCGCCCAGTAGCCGGACCAGCTCCCGTGCCCGAAGGCGGGCAGCGGATGGCGGATCAGCTGAATGAACAGGTACGCCAGGACGATCATCACGGCGGCCGTCACGTAGCGCCGCAGCGTGCGGATGAAGCCGAGCGGGTGGGCCGCCAGCAGCCCGGTGATCACCCCGGCGATGAGCACGTAGGCCGGGCGGGGCAGCGCCGGGGCGACCGTGTGCGCCGCGGTGGCGATGGTCACCAGCTCGAAGATTCCCCAGCCCAGGCACTGCAGGATGTTCACCGCCGTGGGCAGGTAGGACAGCCGCGCGCCGAACAGCCCGCGCAGCAGCACCATGGCCGGGGCCCCGGTGCGGGCGCCAGGCAGCCCGGCCAGCGCGGTCGCCAGGGTGCCGAGCAGCGTCCCCACCACGATCGCGGTCAGCCCGGCGGCGAGCGACAGCTCCGGGGTGCCCGGGCCGCCGGGCTGCAGCACGAAGATGGCCCCGGTGAAGCCGAGCAGGCTCACCCCCAGGTTGCCCCACAGGCCGAGCTGGTCGACCATGCTGAGCGCCTTGGGCACCGGTTCGGAAAGGTTGCGCCCGACCTCGGAGTGGCGGTCCCCGGGAACAGTGGTGAAGGTTCGCGGGGCTGTCGGTGTGAGGGTCACTGCGCCTCCCTACGCCGGCATTACCCGGACAGGTTCCGACGGTCGGTGGCGCGTGACCTGCTGGCCCAGCCACCCTCTCAGCCCGGTCAGCCCGAGCTCCCGTGTGGTTAGCACCTTGACAGTACCTCCGCCCGGCCCCGCCGTCAGCCCCCGGGTCTCGCCAGCACGGGGACAACGTCCCGCGCGGCCCGCGCCACCCGCGTCCCCGCTGGAGATTCACGCACGCCTCGCCCTGGCCTGCCCGGCACGCTGGCCTGGGGCTTTGTTAGCGTCTTGATATGGCTGACGGGGCAGAGCTCGAGGTCGGGGAGCGGACGGTGCGGATCTCGAATCCGGACCGGGTCTACTTCCCGGCCCGCGGGGAGACCAAGCTTGACCTGGCCCGGTACTACCTGTCGGTGGGCGAGGGCATCGTGCGCGCGCTGCGCGAGCGGCCGTGCATGCTGCATCGCTTCCCGTCCGGGGTAACCGGGGAGAAGGTGCATCAGAAACGCGTGCCCGGCGGTGCGCCGCCGTGGCTGGAGACGGTGCGGGTGCACTTCCCCCGCTATGGCCGGCACGCCGACGAGCTGTGCGTCACCGAGCTGGCCAGCGTGGTGTGGGCGGTCCAGATGTCCACCGTTGAGTTCCATCCGTGGAACTCCCGCCGGGCCGGCACCGAGCTGCCCGACGAGTGGCGCATCGACCTCGATCCCATGCCGGACTGTGAGTTCGCCGCGGTGCGCCGGGTCGCCCACGTCGTGCGCGAGGTGCTGGCCGAGCTCGGCGCGGTCGGCTGGCCCAAGACCTCTGGCGGCGACGGCCTGCACGTCTACGTCCGGATCGAGCCGCGATGGGGCTTCGCCGACCTGCGCCGGGCCGCGCACGCCTTCGCCAGGGAGGTCGAGCGGCGCGCGCCCGACGTGGTCACGACCACCTGGTGGCGCAAGGACCGCGATCCTGCGAAGCTGTTCGTCGACTACAACCAGAACACCAGGGACCACACCATCGCCAGCGCCTACTCGGTGCGGGGCGTCCCCGAGGCCACCGTGTCCACGCCGATCGGCTGGGACGAGATCGACGACGTCGACCCGCGCGAGTTCACCATCGCGACGGTGCCCGCCCGGTTCGCCAAGCTCGGCGACCTGCACGCGGGGATCGACGACCACCCCTACCGGCTGGACACGCTGCTCGGCTGGGCGCAGCGCGACGGCTTGGGCTAACCAACCGCCACCGCGACCTCGCGCAGCTCGTCCGAGTAGCCGATCGGCATCCGGCGCATGATTCCCCGGCCGTCGGTGCGGTACTGGCCCATCCGCAGCAATGGTGGCGAGTAGACGTGGATCGACACGCTCTGCGCCGCGGTCCCGGTCAGCCGGTGGATGTGGTCGGGTTCATAGGTGAGCGAGGCGCCGGCGGGCACCACCGTCTCGGCAGGCGGGCCGTCCATCCTCGGGTTGCTCTCGGTCAGCGCGCCCACCGTCACCCGGACCGCCCCGGCCGACCCATCGTGATCGTGCCACCCGGTGTCGCTGTCGGCGGTCCAGCAGATCAGCCAGGCATCGATGTGGCCGTCCCGGTACAGCGATACGTAGTGCCGCCTATCCGCGGGGAAGGCCACCAGGTGACTCCACAGTTCGGGCTGGTCGGCGATGTCGCTGGCCAGCCTGGCCAGCTCCTGCTTGTCGAGATTCCTGCCAGGCTGCTCCGGAAAACCCATGGGTGCTTCCATCCTCTCCGCGATAGGTGGGCGCCGCCACGCCATGCCGCGCGGTGAGCGCGTGCCGCAGCGGCCGTGAGCGCTGCGCGAACGGATGGCTGGCCAGGCTGCCCGAGCCAACTTAACCGTTTCACTGAAACGATTAAGTGAATCGCTTAAGTGATACGCCGGAGGCGCTACCGATGTCAAGCGTGGAGTCTTGGCCGGCGGGCGGCCCGGCTCACACCATGAGCGACGGGGTGCGCCAGGTGATGGTGGCGGGCTGGCGCCCGCCGCTGGTCAGGAACAGCCTGCCCGCCTGCCAGGATTCGTCCCGGGAGACCAGCGAGGACTCGGGCGCGTAGCGCTGCTGCCCGCCGGAGTGGTAACCGAAGAAGTCTGGCGGTTCCGGCTGGCTGACCCGGCGCGCGCCGATGCTGATCTGCCGCGCGGCCGGCAGGCTGTCCCACCACAGCACCGGGGTGTCATCGGCGCCGACGACCAGGGTCAGTTCGGGCGGCGGCCCCTCGGCCGGGCCGGGCCCGCCGTTGTGAGCGCTTACACCGAGCCGGGACAGCCGTGAACCGGCCAAAAGGAGCACGGCGTGCGGGTAGCCGTCGGCGGCGGCCCGCTGGTCCAGAACTCGTAAAAGGGCATGCAAGGCCGCCGGGCTCTGGACATCCTGGCTAGCCTGGCTGGTGGCGTGCCTGTACTGCCACACGACGAGCATTGCTCGGTCCCCCTACACGGCGCGGATTCCGGTAGTGATAGTGACGACCACACCGCCGGGCATGGCCGTGATAGCTGGCGTATCTCTCTCCCGGCCAGTTCCGCCGTTGTCCCGGCGTCTGGCCGGTTTCAGCGGCAGGGAGAGGTGCGTCAGGCGCTACCAAGTGTAGGCAAGAAGTATTGCTGAGACACCGGAGACGGCCCAATCGGCCGGTCCCGGACGATCGCGGTCCGCCGTGCCCCTGATCACCGGGTGTCCGCACGCGCCAATGTCCCGTCGCGGGCGCCGCTCAAGGCCTTCCTGCCCGGTTTGCCCGCATTGTGCCCCGCTCGCCGCCGGCTGGGGTTGCTCTCCGAGATTTTTCTTTTGTAACCGAACAGTACCCACGCAACACGATCGCCCACCGCTACTGGCCGCGCCCGGGGCCTTGTCGGCCCACCTCACCGCCCGGCAGACGATCGCGAGGCGCCTACGCCGACCGCCCCACACCGTAGCGGCCGGGTCCGGCCGGCCGCGTCGTCAGCCTGTTCTCTTTTACCGTCGCTATACGATGACCACGTGCCCGACCAGCGCAAGCGCGCCACGATCCGTGACGTCGCTGACGCGACGGGACTTTCCCCAGCCGCCGTTTCCTACGCGCTGCGCGGCATGCAGACCTCGGACGAGACGCAGGAGCGGGTCCGCCAGGCGGCCGCCGAGCTCGGTTACGAGGCGGACCCTATCGCCCGCGCCCTGGTCAGCGGCCGGACCGGGATGGTCGGCCTGCTCTGTGGCTCGCTCGAGGACCTCTGGCAGCAGTTGCTCGGCGTGCGGATCGGCCGGGAACTGCTCGCCTGCGACCGCTATGCCCTGCTGGTCGACGCCGGCGGCGATCCCGGCCGGGAGCAGGTCCTCGCCCGCCAGCTCAGAGACCAGCGGGTGGACGGCCTCATCGTCCAGCCGCTGGACCCTTCCTCGACGCGCTGGGCCGCGCTGGGTGAGAGCCTGCCCATCGTGTCCATTGGCGACGCGCTGCATGGCCGTGGCACCGTGGGCGAGGTGCTGTTCGACAACCGGGCCGGGGTGAGCCTGGCGCTCAGCCACCTGCAGGCGCTCGGCCACCGGCAGATTGCCGTGCTCACCCCCACCCGCCCGAGCACTCCGGACCGCCCGGCCGAGCTGCGGGTGAGCACCGAGGCGGACCGGCTGTCGCTCGAGGTCAGCATGGTGACCGCCGGCTCGTCCATGGCGGCGTCGACCGAGGTCGTGCGGGCCGTGCTGGACAAGGCGGACCGGCCGACCGCGCTGTTCTGCTTCTCCGACTCGATCGCCTATGGCGCTTACGCTGCCGCCCGCTCGCTGGACATGTCGATCCCGGCCGACCTGTCTATCGTCGGCTACGACAACCACCCGATGTCGGACCTGCTCACACCCGGCCTGACCACCGTGGACTGGGACATCGACGAGATCGTCCAGGGCTCGGTCAAGCTCATACTGAAGGCTATCGGCAGCAAGACCCGGCACCGCCGCATCCTGCAGCAGCCTCACCTGTGCGAACGCGCCTCCACCGGCCCGCCCCGCCGCTGAGCCCGCGGCCGCGAGGGGCCTGGTCAGCCCGGGGTGACCGGGACCTCGGCGGAGTCGGTGAGGCGGAGCTTGCGCCTGGCTCGTTCGTAGAACGTGGTCCGGCCGAGGCGGACGACGTGGGCGGCGGCGGGGCGTGACCGCAGCTCGATCCGGTCCCCGGCGGTGACGTTGGCGGCGACCTGGCCGTCGACCTCGACGGCGAGCGGGCCGCTGGCCGGCAGCACTTCCAGGACCAGGGTGTCGTGCACGGACAGAACCAGGCCACGGTTGTAGGCCGAATGCGGCGCGGCCGGGGTGACCAGCAGCGCTTCGACGGCCGGGCTCACGATCGGGCCGCCGGCCGAGAAGCTGTAGGCGGTGGAGCCGGTCGGCGTGGCGACCACGACGGCGTCGGCGGCGTAGCTGACGAACGGGTGCCCGGCCGCCCGCACCGCGATCACGGCGGTGGGCTGCCCGGGAAAGCGCACGCAGGCCACGTCGTTGAACGCGGTCACGACCTGGTTGCCGATGACCGCGTCGACCGCGAGCCGTGATTCCACGGTGAACTCGCGGCTGTCGATGGCGGACAGCGCGCCGGGCAGGTCGGGCACGTCCACCTCGGCCAGGAAACCGAGCTTGCCGAGGTTCACCCCGAGCACGGGCGCGCGCTGCCGGTCGGCTAGCCGCATGGCCCGCAGCATCGTGCCGTCCCCGCCGAGGCTGACCAGCAGGTCAGCGCGCTGGCCAAGCTCCTGGGCCGGAACCCCGATCGCCGCGCAATTCCGGTCGGACAAGGCCAGCCGGTGGATCTCCGAATCGATCCCGAGCACCTGCCCGCCGGTGCGGGCGGCCCAGCCGAGGACCGCCGTCACCGCGGGGCCGGAATCGCGCTGCGGGTGCAGCACCAGGCCAACGACGTGCATCTCAGCCGGAACCCGCCACAGGGCGTCGGCCCACCGGCACCTGCCCGTCATCGCTGCGCATGCCCTCAAGCTACCCGTACCTGGCATGATCCACTCGTGCATCGGGGCGTGGCCCGACGGGCGATGAGCCGCTGCCAGGGTTCGGTCGCGGGCTGATGGCCGGTGTGGTTGTGGGTCAGTCGTAGTGCTTCAGGTGCGGCCACAGTGTGGGCCAGCCGGCCACCGGGCCGGTGCAGACGCCGATCGGCAGGTCGCTGGCGTCGGTCGGCACGCCGTACGGTGCGTAGAAAGTGGTCAGCAGGCGGCAGTCGGCGAAGTACGGCCTGAGCCAGCCGAGCGCGCCGACGACCAGCACCGTCCGGTCGGAAGCGTGCCCGGGGCCCCACATCCAGAACGTGTTGTGGCCGGAGAGCACGGGCGGCAGGTGATCCGCTGAGCCCAGGACGTCGAGCGCGCCGGCTTCCCCGTAGTTTCCGGTGAAAATCGAGGTGGGCCGCTGCCCGCTGCGCACCAGGGCCGCATCTTGCGCGGCGACCGCGCGGGTGAGCTGCGGCCAGCCGTACGTCCACGCCGTGGTCGTCTTGTCCAGGCCCGCCACATACCGCAGGTCGGCCACGGGCATGACGGGCAGCACGGTGATCAGGGTCTGGGCCGCGCACACCAGCGGGGCGGCTACCAGGACCACCCGCCACAGCTTCGGCCGGCGGCGGCGGGTGATCCAGCGCTCGGCCGCCACCGCTCCCGCCGCCAGCAGCACCGGTCCCGTGCTTTCGGAGTAGTAATTCTTGCCCGGCACCCAGGCCAGCACATAGACCACCACGAGCGCGGCGGCGATGGCGATGAACCGCAGGTCCGGGGATCGCCAGAGCCGGACGAACCCCGCGATGAGCAGCGGTATCACCAGCAGCCCGACATAGGCCAGCTGGGCAGGCAAGCCGCCGAGGTAGTCGGTGACCGTGCTGTTCGCCTGGTGCAGGGAGGACGCCATGGCCAGCGCGGGCCATCCGTGCGTGGCCTGCCAGATGACGTTCGGCGCCCAGATCACCGTGGCGATGCCCGCGCCGAGCCAGGGCCATCTGGTCCGCAAGGCCGGCCGGTGCTTGGTGAGCAGAAGGCCGGCGGCGAGGCCGATCAGCAGCAGGACCATCAGGTCGTTGTCTTCGAGCCCGAGCCCGGCCGCCACTCCGGCGCCAAGCCACCAGCGTGGTCTGTCCCGCAACAGCGCCGTGGCGACGCAGAACAGGACCGCGGTCCAGGCCAGCAGGTTCAGCGGCTCGGTCATGCCAAAGTGGGCGAGGGCGATGGTGAGCGGAGCGGCGGCCGTGCTGAGAGCCGCGAGCACCTGGCCGAATCGGCGCGCCCCCAGCAGTCCCGCGAATCTGGCCGCCATGACCACGACCGCCGCGCCGGCCAGCGCTGGGACGATCCGGATCGCCGCCGGGCTGACACCGAGTACCCCGGTGACCCGGGTGAGCAGCGGGGCGAGCGGCGGCTGGTCCACATAGCCGTACGCAAGATGGTGCCCCGCCACGATGAAGTACAGCTCATTCTGCAAGAAGCCGTACCGGCCACTCACCGCGAGCTCCAGCACCACGAACGCGGCGGCGATCAGCCAGACGGGCAACGGCAGGCGACCGGAGCGGCCAATCTGGGCCGGCTGGCCCAGCGCGTCAGCTTTGACGGCGGGTCGCGGAACAATGGCAGCGGAAGCGGGGGGCTGATCCATGTGATGTCTCCACAGCGTGCCTGCCGAGCCGGACCCGGCAGTCACAGTTTGAAAGTTGTTTCGCTACCCGTACCCTGGCCGCGACCGCTGACGTGCGGAAAGTTGGCGACTTTTCGCAACATCCACACAAATTTTTTTACCGGCGAGGCGGTCTGGCAGGCAGATGCTCAGGCCGGCGCGCTGGCCAAGCTTCCGGCGGAACGGTCGAGACCTCCAGCTAGATCACGACCACATCGGCGGGCGCGGCTAGGCTGGCTCTCCGGCCTCTAGCACCGTCTCGTCCCGCTCGATCGGGCCCTCGGCCAATAAGCACCGGATCGCCGCACCCCCTTGGGCCGGTGGAGTCGGTAGGTTCTGCGTAGCTGCTGATCACCTGGGGAGTGCTTATGGTCGTGCCGCTTGCAGGGCGGGTGGTGGCCGCGGTTGCCGGGGCTGTGCTGGTGCTGACGGCCTGGTACAGCGTGACCGGGACGCTCATCGTGCCCCGGCCGGTCACCAGCTGGCTGACGCGCAGCGTGGACAAGTCGGTGAACAAGGCCTTCTGGCTGGCGATCAGCTTCATCGACGATCACAAGAAGCGGGACAGGGTGCTCGCGGCGCAGGCGGCCATGGTGCTGATGGCCCAGCTCGTGGCCTGGCTGGGGCTTTCCCTGGTTGGCTTCGCGCTGCTGCTGTGGCCGTTCGTCAGCCACGGCGGGCTGGCGTACGCGTTCACCGCCGCCGGGTCGTCGATGTTCACCCTCGGGTTCGCGGAGCCGTCCGGGGGGGTGCCGTCGGCGATCATCTTCGCCGGGGCCGCCACCGGGCTGATCATCGTCGCGCTGCAGATCGGCTACCTGCCGGCCCTCTACGGCGCGTTCAACCGGCGGGAGACCGAGGTAGCGCTGCTGAACGCCCGGGGCGGCGTCCCGTCCTGGGGACCGGAACTGCTGTCCCGTACGCACTACGCGCTGGGGTCCGGGGTGTCGACCCTGGACACCCTGCCCGACCTGTACGCCCGGTGGGAGCGGTGGGCCGCCGACGTGGCGGAGAGCCACACCACCTACCTTCCGCTGGTCCGGTTCCGCTCGCCCCGGCCGCTGTCGTCCTGGGTGACCGCGCTGCTGGCCGTGCTGGACTCGGCCGCGCTGCAGCTCTCGCTGTCGCCCGGCACCGCGCCCACGGTGTCGGCCCGGCTGTGCCTGCGCGCCGGGTTCCTGTGCTTCCGGGACATCGCCCAGGCCATGGGCATGGACATCCCTGAGGCACCGGATCCGGGCGGTGAGATCAGCGTGACCTACGAGGAGTTCCTCGACGCCATCGACAGGCTGCGCAAGGTCGACTTCCCGATCGAGCGGGACCCGGCCGACGCCTGGCCTGACTTCGTGGGCTGGCGGCTCAACTACGAGCAGGCCGCCTACGGCGTGGCCGCCGCCGTGGACGCCGTCCCCGCCCTGTGGTCGGGTCCCCGCCATGGCGGCCAGCCCTCCATTCCTCCCATCCGCCCCCCGCTGGGACGCCAGTCCAGGTAACGGCGCCGCCCGCCCGGTCATGGCTTGGTAACACGGTCAACTGGTTAGGCTTTCCTGACCGATGGCGAAGGGCGATGCGATGTTCGAGAGGTTCACCAGATGATGGGCCTGCCAGCGAGTACGCCGGCGCTGTTCGCGCGCTTGCGCCGCCGGAAGTCCAGGTGAGCGGTCCGTCAGGCGGCCATGACCACAGCCACGAGGCTGACCACGACCACGGGCATGACCACGACCACGAGCACGGGCATGACTACGACCATGGGGGCGGCTGGACGCACTGGGTGCCGGGGTGGCTGCTGCATGTGGTGCGGCCGCACTCGCATGAGGCCGCCGGCAAGGTGGACGCGGCGATGGAGGCCAGCGCCGAGGGGATGCGCGCGCTGTGGATCTCGCTGTGCGTGCTGGCCGCCACGGCGGCGATCCAGGGGGCCGTGGTCGCGCTCTCCGGTTCGGTAGCGCTGCTGGGTGACACCCTGCACAATGCCGCCGACGCGCTGACGGCGGTGCCGCTGGGCATCGCGTTCCTGGCCGGGCGGCGCCCGCCCACCCGGCGCTACAACTACGGGTACGGACGGGCCGAGGACCTGGCCGGAGTGGTGATCGTGCTGGTCATCGCCGTATCCTCGGCGCTGGCCGCCTATGCGGCGATCATCAGGCTGGCCCACCCGCACAAGGTGTCCGGGCTGATCGGGGTCGCGATCGCCGCGCTGATCGGGTTCGCAGGGAACGAGCTGGTCGCCCGCTACCGCATCGGGACCGGGCGCAGGATCGGGTCGGCCGCGCTGGTCGCGGACGGGCTGCACGCCCGCACCGACGGGTTCACCTCGCTGGCGGTCCTGCTGGGCGTGGGCGGGGTGGCGATCGGCTGGGACTGGGCCGACCCGGTCACCGGGTTGCTGATCACGGTGGCGATCCTGGCCGTGCTGCGGCAGGCCGCCAGGGAGATCTACCGGCGGCTCATGGACGCCGTCGACCCGGCCCTGCTCGGCCAGGCAGAGCAGGTGCTGCGCGCGACGCCGGGCGTGCTCGGACTGGGACAGGTGCGGCTGCGCTGGATCGGTCACCAGCTACGCGCCGAATGCGAGATCGTCGTCGACGCCCGCGCCAGCGTGATCGAGGCGCACACGGTAGCGGTCAGCGCGGAGCACGCGCTGCTGCACGAACTGCCCCGGCTGACCGCCGCCCTGGTCCACGCCGACCCGCCACCGGACGCCGGTGACCATCACTCCATCCTGGCGTCCCACCGCTAGCTGAGACCGCCGCAGTGGCGGCCGTCCGGCTGGGTGGCTCAGTCGGTATCGGTGATCTTGTTCAGCCGCTCCAGGGCGTCGGCGAACTCCCCGACCATGTCGTAGACGACCTGGCGGGCCGGTTTCACCGTGTTCATCAGCCCGACGCACTGGCCGACGAAGTAGTTGGCCAGCTCCCGGGCGCCCTGGTTGCCGCTCTCGGCGACCTTGCTGATGTGCCGCATGGTGCCCTCGGCCACGATCATCTGCAGCGGCATCGGCAGCGCGCCGGGGCTGTCCGGCCCGTCCCACTCGTCGGTCCAGGCCGACCGGAGCTGCCTGGCCGGCTTGCCGGTGCGCGACCGCGATCGGATCGTGTCCCTGGAGGTGGCCGCCAGCATCTTCTCCTTCACGGCCGGGGCGGTCTCGGCCTCCTCGGTGGTCAGCCAGACCGAGCCGCACCATACCCCGGCCGCGCCCAGGGCCAGTGCCGCCGCCATCTGCCGCCCGGTCGCGATGCCGCCAGCCGCCAGCACCGGCAGCGGCGCGACCGTGTCCACCACCTCGGGAACCAGCACCATCGTCGAGATCTCGCCGGTGTGGCCGCCGGCCTCGGTCCCCTGCGCGACGATCAGATCCACCCCGGCCGCCGCCTGCCTGCGGGCATGCTCGGCGGTACCCACCAGCGCGGCTACCGGCACGCCGGCCGCGCGTGCCTTCTCCACCATGACCGGCGGCGGCGTGCCCAGGGCGCTCGCCATCAGCCGCACCGGGTGCGCCAGCGAGACATCGAGCAGGTCGGTCACCCCGGCCGTGGTCACCTGCCGCGCCTCGGCCTGGGCGGCCTGCGCACCATTGCCTTGCCCGGCCGCCGGGGCGGGAACGCCGTACTTCTCGAACAGGTGGCTCACGAAGGCCCAGTACTCGGCGGGAATGGCGTCCAGCACCGACCCGGCCGCATCCGGCTCGGCCGACTTGTCGATCTTCCCAGGGACCAGCACGTCCACGCCGTAGGGCCGCCCGCCGACATGATCGTCGATCCAGCGCAGCTCCTCTTCCAGCCGCGACGGCGAGAAGGCGACCGCGCCCAGTACGCCCAGGCCGCCGGCGTTGCTGACCGCGGCGACGACATCCCGGCAGTGGCTGAAGGCGAACAGCGGGAACTCGATCCCGAACATCTCGCAGACTTCGGTACGCATGGGATGACCCTAGGCCGAATCATGTTCGGTTCGCCAGGGCGCGGACGAGTGCCCAGACGCCCACGGGTGGGCCATACTGGCCGTGACCTGTGCTCAACCGGGCGGGGTGGCACGCGCTAGGGGAATGGCGGGGCCGGCAGGATGACTGTTTCGGGGTCGGGAGATCCTGGGCGGATCTTCATCAGCTATCGGCGGGAGGATGCCGCATATCCGGCCGGATGGCTGTTCGACCGGCTGGCTGACCACTTCGGCCAGGACCGGGTATTCAAGGATGTCGACTCGATCGAGCTCGGTGACGACTTCGTCGAGGTGATAACGGCTGCTGTGGCGTCGTGCGCCGTCCTGCTGGCCGTGATCGGACCCCGGTGGCTTTCGATCGCCGATGAGGATGGGCAGCGGCGGCTTGATGGTCCCGAGGACTTCGTACGACTGGAGATCGAGGCGGCGCTAGAGCGCAATGTCAGGGTCATCCCGGTCTTGGTCCAGGGTGCGCGGATGCCCCCGTCCAGCCAGTTGCCTGACGGCTTGCGGAAGTTTGCGCGGCGGCAGGCGCTGGAGCTCACTCCCGCTCGCTTCGGCGCGGATTGCGGCCGGCTGATCAAGGTGCTGGACAAGACCCTCACAGCTACACCCACCGCGCCAGCCACAATAAGCCCCGGAAGCCAGCCCGATGACGATGCTGGCCACGACGATCCGCAACCGACAGAGGCGCAACGGGAGCAATTCGACAGAATCAACCGGGGCATCCTCCAAGCGCTGTACGCGGGGTCCGTCCAGCTCGACGGAAAGTCTTCAGAAGAGCTGGCCGCCCTCGTCCGTCAAGCCCGCGAGCAGGCCAGCGAGATCGCCAGGAAGCTCGCTGACCCTCCGTGAGGCGGGGCCGAACCTCCCGCCAAACCATCACTCTCTGAGACTGAGAACCATCAGGCTCTGAGGCTGAGCGTCCGCGATTGGCCCCCGCTGTGCCCGTCCAGAAATTTCTTTTCCAAATAAAAAAGAAAGAAGAGAAGACAAGCCAAGAGAAGCGCATCGATATACCAAGAGCGCCACGGACCCCCAGCCGGGATGGCGGCAGGCACAGAACGGGGAAATCACAAGACAGCAAGCACAGGAAGCAGCCGGTCGGCGGTGTCCAGGTCGGTGTCCAGGGGGCGGTCTTCGGTGCGCGGGTCCAGGGCGGTGGCGGCCAGGTCGAAGGCCTGGCGGAGCGGGCCGGGGGCTGGCACGGCTTCCTTCATAGTGAGGGCGCGGATCACGGCGACCAGCTCGCAGGACAGGACTATGCGGTAGGCGGCGACCGTGTCGGTGGCGGCGCGGGCGGCCTGGGTGGAGAAGTTGGCCTGTTCTTCCAGGCCACGGGAGAGGACCGCGGTGCCCAGGGCGCCGGGGGAGGCCAGGCGGCGGATGTCGGCCAGGGCGGAGTGGGCGACGTACTCCAGGGTCATCACGCCCGAGCTGGCCGGAGCCTCGTCGGCCAGGAACGGACGCAGGCCGGTGAACGTGGGCTCGACCAGGGTGCCGAGGCGGGCCGCCGACAGCGCAGCCGTCTGGAACAGGGCGGCGCGGGTGGCGTCCAGGGCGAGGCCCAGGTAGGCGGTGTAGAAGTTGCCGTTGTGCAGGACCTCGGCGGCGGCGACGTTGACCAGGGGATTCTCGGCGGCCGCGTTCAGCTCGATGGCCAGGGCCTGCTCCAGCGCTCCGGCCGCATCCACGGCGGGGCCGTGGACCTGGGGGAGCGCACGGTAGCCGTAGGGGTCCTGGATGCGGGCCGGGGTCAGTGACTGGCCGGCCAGCAGGCCGCGCAGGCGGGCCGCCACCGTCTGCTGGCCGGGGTATGGGCGGGCCTGCTGCACCGCGACGGCGTAGGACTCGGGGGAACCGTTCACCGCCAGGAAGCACAGCGCGGCGGTCACCAGGGCGGCGTCAAGGAGTTCGGCCAGGTCGGCGCAGGCCAGCGCGGCCTCGCCGATGGTGGCCGCGTTGCTGCTGATGAACGCCAGGGCGTCGGCCGGATCCAGGCGGAACGGCGGGAGGGTGCCGCCCTGCCAGGGGCGCTCGCCCAGGATGCACAGCGCGGTCGAGGCGAGCGCGGTCAGGTCGCCGGTGCCGATCGCGCCGACCATCCGCACCGGGGGGACGAGGCCTCGGTTAAGCGCTTGGGCGAGCACGCCGAGGACGGCCGGATCGACGCCGGAGCCGCCGGCGGCGAGCTGGTTGAGCCGGACGGCGAGCATGGCCCGGGCCCTGGTGACGTCGAGCATGGGCCCGGCGCCGCCGGCGTGGCTGCGCAGCAGGCGCAGGCCGTGACCGGCGTCGTCGGTGGTGATCGCCCGGTTGGCGCCGACCCCGGTGGTGCGCCCGTAGACCGGCCGGGCGGCGGCGACCTGCTGCACGACCTCCCTGGCCAGCCGGGCGCGTTCCAGGCCGTCCGGGGTCACGCTGACCTCGGCGCCGTCGCGGGCGATGGACCGGACCCGGGCGCAGGTCATCCCGGTGCCGTCGCACGCGACGGGTTCGGCCAGCGGCAGTGCTTCAGCCATGGTGGTCCCTGTCCCTTTGGATCACAGCGTGACGGCGCTCTATGCACAAATCGCGTCAGGCAAATTACTTGCCTGGTTACTCTCAGTCTGACCTGGCCCGATTGCTCGCGCAGGCCCTCCGGGCCCGCACTCACGATGCGGTTTTGCATGACGCTAGGCGCATAACGAGTCCGCAATACCGGCAGGCGTATCCTTGACACCCGCGTACTACTCCAAGAACATGATTTGGATCATGGATGGCGCCTGGGCGGTAGGCGGGTTGCCCGCACATAGGACGCGGACACCCGCACCGAAGATCATGAAATCAGGCATCACCGGGGATATCCAGGGAAGGGAAGCGCCCGGCCCTGACGGCATACCCCGATTACTGGCCAGTAAAGTCTAGAAAGGCCGTGCTTTGATCACCTTCGAGCGCGTGACGAAGCGGTACCCCGGGGGCACGGTCGCGGTGGACGAACTCGACCTCGAGATCCCCGCGGGCCAGACCATGGTCCTGGTGGGCCCGAGCGGCTGTGGCAAGACGACCACGCTCCGGATGATCAACCGGCTGATCGAGCCGACCAGTGGGCGGATCCTGCTCGACGGCACCGATGTGCAGCAGGTCAACCCGCCCCTGCTGCGCCGGGGCATCGGCTACGTGATCCAGCAGGCCGGCCTGTTCCCGCACCGGACGATCGAGGACAACATCGCCACGGTGCCGCTGCTGACCGGGTGGACCAGGCAGAAGGCCAGGGCCCGTGCGCGTGAGCTGATGGACCTCGTCGGGCTGGACGCGCAGATGGCGCGCAGGTACCCGCATCAGCTGTCGGGCGGCCAGCAGCAGCGGGTCGGCGTGGCACGGGCGCTCGCCGCCGATCCGCCGGTGCTGCTGATGGACGAGCCGTTCAGCGCCGTCGACCCGATTGTCAGAGCCACCCTGCAGGATGAGCTGCTGCGGCTGCAGGGGGAGCTGCACAAGACCGTGGTCCTGGTCACCCACGACATCGAGGAGGCGATCAAGGTCGGCGATCAGGTCGCCATCTTCCGGCCGGGCGGCCACCTCGTCCAGGTGGACAGCCCGCAGCATCTGCTGGCCGCGCCCGCCGACGGCTACGTGGAGGACTTCCTCGGCTTCGACCGCGGGATCCGCAGGCTGTCGTTCCTGCCCGCCAGCATGCTGGATCTGGACGCGGGTGCGCTGGTCGGGCAGCAGACGTCGGCCACCGCCGCGCTGGCCCAGGCCCGCCGGGCCGGGGCGGCGTGGCTGCTCGTCATCGACGCCGAGCGGCTGCCGCTCGGCTGGGTCGCGGTCAGCCAGCTCGAAGCGGCGCCGGGCGAGGCGAGCCTGGCCGGCGTGCCGCTGACCCCGGGGCAGGAGCACACATTCGCCGTGGACACCGGCTCGCTGCGGTCCGCGCTGGATGCCACGGTGCTGTCCAGCACCGGCCAGGCGGTCGGCGTTGACAGCGACGGCCGCGTGGTCGGCGTGACCTCCTACGACCGGCTCAAGACGGCGATCCAGCGCGCCGACGAGGACGCCCGCGCCGAAGAGGACGCCCGCGCCGAAGAGGCGGCGCCTGCGGTGGAAGGCGCGGCAACATGAGCTGGGCCATCAATAACGCCAGCATGCTGGCGCACCTGACCGGGCAGAACGCCTACCTCGCCCTGGTCCCGGTCCTGGTGGGGCTGGTCGTCTCGCTGCCGCTCGGGGTGCTGTGCGTCCGGTTCGGCTGGCTGTACCCCCCGGTGCTCGGCCTGATCAGCGTGCTGTACGCGCTGCCCGGCCTGGCCCTGTTCGTCGTGCTGATCGCCTACACCGGGCTGACCGACACGACGGTGATGATCCCGCTGGGGGTCTACTCGCTGGCGGCGATCTTCCCGAGCGTGGTGGACGGGCTGCGGTCGGTGCCCGAGCCGGTCCGGCAGGCGGCGGTGGCCATGGGCTTCGGCACCTGGCGGCGGCTGGTCACGGTGGAACTGCCGATCGCCGTCCCGGTGGTGATCGCGGGGCTGCGGGTGTCGGCCGTGTCCAGCATCAGCCTGGTCAGCGTCGGCGGGCTGATCGGCATCGGCGGGCTCGGCTACCTGTTCATCGATGGTGAGCAGCGCGACTTCGCCACCGAGATCGTCGTCGGGATCATCCTGATCGTCATCCTTTCGCTGGTCACCGACACGGTGCTCGTGCTGGTCCGCCGGGCGCTGACGCCCTGGCAGCGCGGCCGGGGCCGGCTCAACCGGCGAGCAGACATGCGGGCCGATCTGCCCATCCTCCCGGCAGGGATGCAGATGCCATGAGCTACTTCAGCTTCGCCTGGCAGTGGCTGTCCCTGGCGCATCACTGGGCCGGGTCGAACGGCGTGCCGGCCAGGCTCATCGAGCACCTGGAGTACACCGTGATCGCGATGGTGATCGCGGCGGCCATCGCGCTGCCGGTCGGCGTGCTGATGGGGCACACCGGCCGGGGCGGGCTGACGCTGGTCGGCATCGCCAACGTCTGGCGGTCGCTGCCCACCCTCGGGCTGCTGGTGCTCGCCTTCATCCTGTCCGGCGGCGCCTCCTGGGCGTGGCTGATCCCGCTGGTCGCGCTCGCCATCCCGCCGATCATGGTGACCACCTACGAGGGTGTGCTCGGCGTGGACGCCGACCTCAAGGACGCGGCGGCCGGAATGGGCATGACCCCGCGGCAGGTTCTGTTCAAGGTGGAAGTGCCGGTCGCGCTGCCGCTGATCCTGCTGGGCTTGCGGACGGCCGCGATCCAGGTGGTCGCGACCGCCACGATCGCCGCCTACATCAGCCTGGGCGGGTTTGGCCGCTACATCATCGACGGCCTGGCCACCAACAACTACCAGCTGGTCGCGGCGGGCGCGGCGTGCGTCGTGGTGCTCGCCCTGCTCGTGCAGTTCGCCTTCACCGGCCTCGGCCGGCTCGTCGTCTCGGCCGGCCTGCGCCAGCAGGCCCGGCAGTCATGATCGCTCCTCGGTGTCATGGGAGGCGCCAGGATGTCATGGAAGGAAAGTGCTTAATGCACCGGATAACAGTGAACACATCAGGGTCGTTGGCGCCTCGGTGGCGGGGCTATGCCGTGGTCGGCCTGGCGGTCGTCGCGGGCGTCGCCCTGTCGGCCTGCGGCAGCAGCAAGGGCAGCGGCAAGCCGTCCAACCCGCTGGCGCAAAGTGCGTCCAAGGGCTCGGTGGTCGTCGGCTCGGCCAACTTCCCCGAGGACGAGCTGCTGGCCCAGATCTACGCCAGCGACCTGCAGGCCCACGGGATCAAGGTCACCACCAAGTTCAACATCGGCGCCCGCGAGGTCTACTACCCCGAGGTCAAGAAGGGTGCGATCACGATCATCCCCGAGTACAACGGCGCGCTGCTGACCACCTCGGTGGACACCACCAGCACGGCGGCCACCACGGCTCAGGTGGACGCCGCGCTCAAGGCCGACCTGCCGGGCACGCTGGAGATCCTCAACCCGTCCAGCGCGCAGGACGCGGACTCGGTCACCGTCACCGCGGCCACTGCCAAGAGGGACCACCTGACCTCGATCGCGGACCTCAAGCCGTTCGCGAAGAACATGGACTTCGGCGGGCCGCCGGAGTTCGCCACCCGCTCGGACGGCATCCCCGGGCTGAAGAAGAACTACGGGCTGACCTTCAAGAAGTTCGTGCAGACCGACGAGTCGAGCACGATCACCTTCACCGACCTGAAGAACGGCAAGGTGCAGGCCGCGGACGTGTTCAGCACCACGCCGCAGATCAGCACCGACCACTTCGTGGCGCTCACCGACCCGAAGAACAACTTCGCCGCGCAGAACGTGCTGCCGCTGGTCTACAAGGCGGGCGTGGACTCGAAGATCACCGGCCTGCTCAACGCGATCTCCGCGAAGCTGACCACCAGCGCCCTGCTGCAGATGGACACGGCGCTGGTCGTGCGGCACGCGAGCTACACCCAGGTAGCGCAGGGCTTCCTCACAGCCGAGGGCCTGATGTGAGGCGCTGACCTTCCTGGCCTTTGCTGCCCGCGACCGGGACCGGTCGCGGGCAGCGGTGCCTGGCCTAGGCAAAGCCTGGCCACGACCACTAATGTCCCAGGCAGCCGCGTAGAGGGAGAGTGGATGACTGCCGAGCAAGGATCTGGCCGCGCCGGGCCGCGGCCCGTACGAGCCCCCCGGGGCACGGCCCTGACCTGCAGGGGCTGGCCGCAGGAGGCGGCCATGCGGATGCTGATGAACAACCTCGACCCGGAGGTCGCCGAGCATCCCGACCAGCTGATCGTCTACGGCGGGTCGGGCCGGGCGGCGCGGAGCTGGGACGCCTTCGACGCCATCGTCGCGTCGCTGACCGGGCTCGGCGGCGACGAGACCCTGCTGGTGCAGTCGGGCAAGCCGGTCGGGGTGGTCCGGACGCACGAGTGGGCGCCCCGGGTGCTGATCGCCAACTCCAACCTGGTGCCGCAGTGGGCCACCTGGGAGGAGTTCCGGCGGCTCGAAGGGCTCGGGCTGACCATGTACGGCCAGATGACGGCCGGCTCCTGGATCTACATCGGCACCCAGGGGATCCTGCAGGGCACCTACGAGACGTTCGCGGCGGTCGCGGCGAAGCGGTTCGGTGGCACGCTGGCCGGCACGATCACGCTGACCGCCGGCCTCGGCGGCATGGGCGGAGCGCAGCCGCTGGCGGTCACCATGAACGGCGGCGTGGCGCTCTGCATCGACTGCGACCCGTCCAGGATCGCCCGCCGGATCGAGCACGGCTATCTCGACGAGCAGGCCGGCGGTATCGACGACGCGCTCCGCCGCGCCACCGCAGCCCGCGACAGCGGCACCGCGCTGTCGATCGGCCTGCTGGGTAACGCGGCCGGCGTGGTGCCCGCCCTGCTGCGGATGGGCGCCCCCATCGACGTGGTGACCGACCAGACCTCGGCGCACGACCCGCTGACCTACCTGCCGCGCGGCGTGGCCTTCGAGGACATGGCGGCGCTGCGGGCCGAGGACCCGGCCGGGTTCACCCGCCGGGCGCGCGAGTCGATGGCGGCGCACGTCGAGGCGATGGTCGGCTTCGCCGACGCCGGGGCCGAGGTGTTCGACTACGGCAACTCGATCCGTGGCGAGGCCGAGCTGGCCGGGTACAGCCGGGCGTTCGCGTTCCCCGGCTTCGTCCCCGCCTACATCAGGCCGCTGTTCTGCGAGGGCAAGGGCCCGTTCCGCTGGGTGGCGCTGTCCGGCGACCCCAAGGACATCGCGGTCACCGACGCGGCCATCCTCAAGTTGTTCCCCGGCAACGAGGCGCTGGCCAGGTGGATCAAGCTGGCCGGGCAGCGGGTGCACTTCCAGGGCCTGCCGGCCAGGATCTGCTGGCTCGGCTATGGCGAGCGGGACAAGGCCGGGCTGGCCTTCAACGACCTGGTGGCGCGCGGCGAGGTCAGCGCCCCGATCGTGCTCGGCCGCGACCACCTGGACTGCGGCTCGGTCGCCTCGCCGTACCGGGAGACCGAGGGGATGGCCGACGGCTCGGACGCGATCGCGGACTGGCCGATCCTCAACGCGCTGGTCAACGTCTCCTCGGGTGCGTCCTGGGTGAGTGTGCACCATGGCGGTGGCGTCGGCATCGGCCGGTCTATCCACGCCGGCCAGGTCTGCGTCGCGGACGGCACCGAGCTGGCCGCCCGCAAGCTGGAGCGCGTGCTGACCAACGACCCGGGCATGGGCGTGCTGCGGCATGCGGATGCCGGCTACGACCGGGCGGCCGAGGTGGCCGTGCAGCGCGGCGTCAAGCTGCCGATGTCATGAGCTTCGCCGAGCTGTGGGAGTCGCTGCTGCCCATCGGGCGCAACCCGGAGACCGGCGGCTACCGCCGGTTCTCATGGACCGAGGCCGACCTGGCCTGCCGGGCCTGGTTCCTGGCCGCCGCGGCGCAGCGGGATCTCGCGGTCACGCCGGACGGCAACGGGAACCTGTGGGCTTGGTGGGACACGTCGGCCGACGGCCGCAGGGACGGCGCGGTCGTGACCGGGAGCCACCTGGACTCGGTGCCCGAGGGCGGCGCGTTCGACGGCCCGCTCGGCGTGGTGTCAGGGTTCGCCGCGATCGACCTGCTCCGCGAGCGCGGCCGGGTGCCGGTGCGGCCGATCGCGGTGGCGGCCTTCAGCGAGGAGGAGGGCGCCAGGTTCGGTGTCGCGTGCCTGGGCAGCAAGCTGCTGACCGGCCTGCTGAGGCCGGGCACGGCGCTGGCGCTGCGCGACGCCGACGGCGTCAGCCTGGCCGAGGCGATGACCGCGGCCGGGCATGACCCTTCGCTGCCCGGCCCGGACGAGGAGCTGGTGGCCAGCATCGGCGCGTTCGTGGAGCTGCACGTCGAGCAGGGCCGGGCGCTGGCCGACCCGCTGGGCGCGGCGATCGGGGTCGCCGAGGGCATCTGGCCGCATGGCCGCTGGCGGTTCGGTTTCACCGGCCGCTCCGACCACGCCGGGACGGCCCGGCTGCCCGACCGGCATGATCCGATGCTGCCGTACGCCGCGACGGTGCTGGCCGCGCGGGAGTGCGCGGGCAGGCTGGGGACGCTGGCGACGTTCGGCAAGGTCATCGCCGAGCCGGGCGGGGTCAACGCGGTCAGCTCGTCGGTCCGGGCCTGGCTGGACGCCAGGGCGCCGGATCACGATGGCCTGGCGCTGACCGTGGACGAGATCCGGGAGGCCGCCGCGCTGGCCGCCGCCGAGCACGGCGTCGAGCTGGCCGTGGCCATCGAGTCGGTCACGCCACCGGTCGGCTTCGACCCGGCGCTGCGTGCCAGGATCGTGGGCATGCTCGCCGCGGCCGGGATCGACGCACCGGTGCTGCCCACCGGCGCCGGGCACGACGCGGGGGTGCTGGCCGGCCGGGTGCCGGCGGCCATGCTGTTCGTGCGCAACCCGACCGGCGTGTCGCACGCGCCCGCCGAGCACGCCGAGCTGGCCGACTGCGAACTGGGGGTCACCGCCCTGGCCGCCGTGCTCGAGGACCTGGCCTGCTGATGGCCGCCCCCAGCGCCGGAGGCCGCCCAGATGGCCCGGCCAGCCTCCGGCGCTGGCATGCCGAGCTGGCCTGGGTGCCCGGCCTGGGCGTCCGGCGTGACGTGCTCATCGAGGCGATGGACGGCAGGTTCACCGCCATCGAGCCTGGCAGCCCTCCGGGGGACGCGACGGCGGGGACCGTCCGGCTGCGCGGGCTCACCCTGCCCGGGCTGGCCAACGCCCATTCGCACGCGTTCCACCGGGCACTGCGCGGCATCACCCAGGCGGGCCCCGGCACGTTCTGGACCTGGCGGGAGCGGATGTACGAGGTGGCGGGCCGGCTCACGCCCGACCGCTACCTGGCGCTGGCCAGAGCCACCTACGCCGAGATGGCCCTGGCCGGGATCACCTGCGTGGGCGAGTTCCACTACCTGCACCACGGCCCCGGCGGCGTGCCCTACGCCGACCCGAACGCGATGGGCCACGCCCTCCTGCAGGCCGCGGCCGAGGCGGGGATCAGGATCACCCTGCTCGACACCTGCTACCTGGCCGGCGGGCTGCCGGTGGATGACGAGCCGCAGCCGCTGCAGGGCCCGCAGCTCAGGTTCGGCGACGGCGATAGCGGCCGGTGGGCGGAGCGGGTGGAGCGGCTCGGCCCTGATGCCCGTGGCGTGCTCGCCCCGCACGCCCGGGCCGGGGCCGCGATCCACTCGGTGCGCGCGGTGCCGCATCCGCAGATGCACGAGGTGGTCGCCTGGTCGCACCGCTACGGTGCGCCGCTGCACGCGCACCTGTCCGAGCAGCCGGCCGAGAACGCCGCCTGCCGGGCCGCCTACGGCAGCACCCCTGCCGAGCTGCTGAGCCTGTCCGGCGCGCTCGGCCCGCGTTCCACCATGGTGCACGCCACCCACCTGACCGCGTCCGACATGCAGTTGCTCGGCGGCAGCCAGACGTGTGCCTGCTTCTGCCCGGCCACCGAGGCGGACCTGGCCGACGGCATCGGCCCGGCCCGCGAGCTGGCCTCGGCGGGCAGCCCGCTGTCGGTGGGCAGCGACAGCCACGCGGTGGTGGACCTGTTCGCCGAAGCCAGGGGGATCGAGCTGACCCAGCGCCTGGCCACAGGGAAGCGCGGCCAGTTCACCGCCGCCGACCTGGCCACCGCCGCCACCGTGGCCGGGCATGCGTGCCTCGGCTGGCCGGACGCCGGCGAGATCGTGCCCGGGGCGCTGGCCGACCTGGTCACGGTCGCGCTGGACACCCCACGGCTGGCCGGCACCAGGGAGGGCACCGCGCTGGAAAGCGTGATCTTCGCGGCGACCGCCGCCGACGTCCGCAACGTCGTGGTGGCCGGCCGGGATGTGGTCCGCGACGGCCAGCATCTCCTGGTCGGCGACGTCCCCGCGGCGCTGTCCGCCGCCATCGGCGCGGCCCTCGGCTGACCCGGGATGATCACCCGTTAAGGCGAGAGTGTTATTCAAAACGTCACGACAGGGTAAGTTTTGCGCTGGTTTGAGTGTGGATAGCAAGATCACTGGAGTGTTTTTGAACAATACTCTTGGGATGGGCAGGTTCACCGGCGGCGAGGAGCTGCTGCCCGCGACGCGGCGGGCGCTGATGCACCGGGTGGCGGCGGGTCAGGCCGATGGCCGGGCGCCGTCAATGACCGGGGCCGTGCTGCGGTCGGGGCAGATGGCCTGGTGCGGGGTGCGCCGGATGTCAGGCGGCGACGAGCCAGCCGACGGCACCCAGTACCGCATCGGCTCGCTGACCAAGACGTTCGCCGCCGTGCTGGTGATGCGGCTGCGCAACGAGGGCCTGCTGGATCTCGCCGACCCGCTGGGCAAGCACCTGGACGCCCCGCAGGCGCAGGACGCCACCGTGGCCCAGCTGCTGTCGCACACCTCCGGGCTGGCCGCGGAGGCGGACGGCCCGTGGTGGGAGCGCACCCCGGGCGAGCTGCGGCCCGAGCTGGCCGACATCTTCGGCGAGCGGCCCCGGCCGCACCCGGCGGGCCGGGTCTTCCACTACTCCAACCCCGGCTACGCGCTGCTCGGCGCGCTCGTCACCCGGCTGCGCGGCCGGGACTGGGAGCAGGTGCTGCGGCAGGAGATCCTGGAGCCGCTCGGCATGACCCGTACCAGCGTCCTGCCACAGCCGCCGCACGAGCGCGGCTGGGCCGTGCACCCCTGGGCCGACGTGCTCCAGCCCGAGCCCGCCATGGACACCGGCCGGATGAGGCCGGCCGCCGACCTATGGTCGACCCCGGCGGACCTGTGCCGCTTCGCCGCGTTCCTGATCGGCGGCGACGACCGGGTGCTGCCGGCCGCAACGCTGGCCGAGATGCGCGTCCCCGCCTCCGGGCAGGACGATCCCTCGGGCTTCGGCTACGGCCTGGGCACCCAGATCCTGCACCGGGACGGCCGCACGCTGTATGGCCACCTCGGCTCGATGCCCGGCTTCCTCTGCGGGCTGTGGGTGAGCCCGGCCGACGGCCTCGGCGGCATCGCCCTGGCTAACGCCACGTCGGGCCCGGACCCCAACGGGGTCGCCGCCGACCTGATCAAGATCGTGGCGGAGTACGAGCCGCCCATCCCGGCGCCCTGGAGGCCGCTCACCGAGGTCGATCAGGCGCTGCTCGCGCTGACCGGCCTGTGGTACTGGGGACCGCGCGCCTACGTGCTGCGTCTTATCGCCGACCGGGGCCTGGAGCTCGGCCCGGCGACGGGCCGGGGCCGCGCCTCCCAGTTCCGTGCCCAATCCGACGGTACCTGGACCGGCCTGGACGGCTACTACACCGGCGAGACCCTCCGCCTGGTCCGCGGCACCGACGGAACGGTCGATCATCTCGACCTGGGCTCGTTCGTCTTCACCCGGGAGCCCTACGGCCCGGACGGACCGCTGGCCGCCCGCCCGGACCCCGAGGGCTGGCTGGCGTTCTTAGTGAGGGCCTGCTCATGCGGCCGGAACGCAGCGGGCGATGCGGCTTCGGCCTCTCATATGGGGTACCTCGTGGGTTCGGTGGTGTAGGTACGCCCGGCCGGAGTGGTCCACCGGAAGCTGCCGTCGGGGAGCTGGTCGACCTTCCACTTGGGGTGCTGCTTAAGCCGATGGTCGTGGCGACACTTCGGGCCGCCATTACAGAGGCACGTTCGTCCGCCCGCTTCGTATGGTGTGTTGTGCTCGAAGTCGCATCGGCTGGCAGGTCGCCGGCAGACCGGGCTGGTACAGGTGGCGTGCCGGACCTGGCACAAGTGTCGGAGCTTGACGCCTGGATCGTGGCCCCGGCTTTCAAACCGGTGATCGCAGTCCTGGGTGGTCAGCGGGTCGAGGGTGACCAGCAGGTCGGGCCCGTTCCCGGGGGTGTGCAACCGCCAGGTACCGTAGCCGCCGGGCGGCCCGTCCCGGCTGGCCGGGGTGAAGGTGAACCCCGGCGGCCCTGGCCCCGCGCGCTTTCTAAGGTTCCTGGGTTCGGGACGTGCGCAGCCGTGCCCGATAGCGTGGCCATGCTCGTCGGTCACGGTCACGCACCAGGTGCTCGTGGGGTTGGCTGCGGCGGCAGTGGCCAGGTCGCGGGCTAGCCAGGGGTCGATGGGGCCGAGCCCGGCGAGCTCGCCCGGCCGTCCGGCCAGGCTAGCCAGGGTGGTCAGCGGGACTGTCAGGTTGGCCCGCCCGGCGAACCCGCCCGGTGCCGCGCCGACTGGGTTTGGCTGGTCCTGGTGGGGGCGGGAGTCTTTGTTCAGGAGCAGGTCAAGCAAGGCGCGGGCACGAATCGCGTCCGTGCCGCCTTCTAGGCCGGCCTTGCGCAGTTCGTCCGCCCACCAGGTGATCCGCTCGTCCACCGCCAGGACCTCATCCGGGGGCAGCTCGCGACCCGCCAGGGCGGCGTTGCCAGAGTCCTCGCGCCACCGCTCCACTCGCGCGAACTTCGTCCCGGTCTCGCGGCGTTCCTTCGCCTTTTCGGGGGCGACTTCGATGACGGCGCGAGCGATGGCGGCGCGCAGCGCGCCGGGCGTCAGCCGGGCGGCCCGGTCTAGGACCTTAGCCTCGGCGGCGCGGGCCTCGGCCGGGTCGAGCAGGCCGGTGGCGTTGGCGATGATCTGGGCCTTCGACATGCTGACGGTGCCGTCGCGCAGCGCCGCGCGGGTGCCGGGCAAATGGGTATCCAGCTGATCGGCCGTACCTAGTAGGGAATAGGCCCGGGTACGGGACTCCGCTAGCGCGTTGGCCAGCTCGTCCGCGGTGAATTCCGCGTCCTCGGGCTTGGGGTTGCGGCGGGCCAGCTCGGCGATCGCGGCGAGCTTGCGGGCGGCGGCATGCGCCTCGACGCGGTCCCAGGCGCACACCACGCCGATCAGCTCGCCCTCGGAGACGCCGGCGAACCGGTCGTCCTCTCCGGCGGCGTCCGCGGACAGGGCCAGACCCGCGCAGCCCGGCAGCACGTCCAGCGGCAGCCCCGGCCCGAACGCGGCCGCCGGGCTGGACGACTCGCCGGGGAAGACCCGCGCCGAGCCGGGCTGGCCCGGGCCGCGTCGGCCCGTGGTGGCCGCCTTGACCGCGAGCAGCTCGTCGGCTGCTGCCTCGCGGATCTCGGCCAGCTCCTCCTCGGTGAGGGGGGTGTAGTCCGCGTACTCCCCTTCAAGGGGAGAGTCGTCGTGCTCGCGGGCCCGGTCCAGCCAGGTCTCCCGTTCCGGATCGCGGTCCAGCCAGGCGAGATCCTCATCCCACCCAGGGTCCGCGGGAACCGGTTCCGGAGGCATGTACCACCACCCGTTCGGGATATCAGGCCATGTAGGACATAATAGCGGAATCAGTGGTTATTCTCAACAAGAAATGCCCAGTTGGACCAAAATTTAGAACAAAGAAGCTAGAGTTTGCCATGTGACGGAAGGGGTGTGGCGGGGCGCGGAGCAGGTGAACTGTCCAGGCCGCGGTACCGTACCGCGGGGACGGCGGAGCGATCCGGCCATGATGCGGTGCTGCGGGGGAATGGGGCGGCTATGTGGTCGCGGCCGTGGTGCGGTAGCGCATCATCGGGCCGAGGAGGCCGGGAACCACGGCGTACGGGGTCATGCCGAGGCGCTTGACGACGGCGACTGAGGCGGCGTTGCCCTCGTCGACTTCCGCCAGCACCTCGGGCAGGCCCAGGGGACCCAGGCCGTACTCCACCACGGCCCGGGCGGCCTCGGTGGCGTACCCGTGA
>DASXMU010000088.1:0-15048 GCA_036495485.1 Streptosporangiaceae bacterium | reverse complement strand
GGGTGGCTCGTGGAAGGCGCAGGGCACGCCCAATCCGGGCGGGCGGGCCAACGGCACTCTGCTGGCGGGCTCCTGCGGCAGTGCGACGGCGTGCCTGGCCGTGGGGAACTACTTCAACGGTGCCGGGAACCTGGTGTCCCTGGCCGAGGCGTGGAACGGTCATGCCTGGCGGATCGTGCCCACTCCGCTCCCGGCCGGTTCGGACAGCAGCCAGCTCACCGGCGTGTGGTGTACCGCCGCGACGGCTTGCATCGCGGTCGGCTACTACACCAACAGCGCCGGCCTGCTCGTGCCGCTGGCGCAGGCCTGGAACGGCCATGCGTGGCACATCCAGGCCACCCCGGCCCCGTCCGGTCTCAGGGTCAGCGGGTTCCTCGCGATCGCCTGCAGCTCGGCGAGCGCCTGCACTGCCGTGGGCGATGGCACCGACATCGCCGGGGCGTCGCTGCCACTGGCCGAGCGGTGGAACGGCCACGCCTGGGCGATCCAGGCCACACCCGCACCGTCCGGGGCCGCCGCTACCGGGCTGTTCGCGGTGTCGTGCGCGGGTGCGGCCACCTGCGTAGCCACCGGCGACTCGCAGGACACGTCCGGCACCACGACGACCCTCGCCGAGAGCTGGAACGGCACGAAGTGGAGCATCAAGGCCACGCCCAACCCCTCCGGAGGGACGCAGAGCGCGCTCACCGGAGTGTCCTGCTCATCACCGCAGGCCTGTATCGCCGGCGGGTACAGCGGCAACGCCATCACCGGGGTGCTGAAGACGCTGGCCGAGAGCTGGAACGGCACGAAGTGGAGCATCAAGGCCACGCCCAACCCGGCTGGCACCACCCAGAGCGCACTGGCCGCCATGTTCTGCACCTCGGCGAAGGCCTGCACCGCTGTGGGCGCCTACGTCTCCGGTGCTGCCGGTGCTGCCGGTCCTGACAGCGGCGGTGGCCTGGTGACGCTGGCCGAGACGTGGAACGGGTCGAAGTGGAGCATCCGGGCCACCCCCAACCCGGCCGGGGCCACGGCCAGCCAGCTCACCGCCGTATCGTGCCCCTCGGTGAAGGCGTGCGTGACGGCCGGATCCAGCGCGGCCGGCTCGGGACCAGCGCTGCCACTGGCCGAGAGGTGGAACGGCAGCACCTGGACGCTGCAGCCGGCGCCGCACCTTTCCGGTGCCAGGAACAGCGGGCTGTCGGCCGTATCCTGCCCGGCCAAGAGCTCGTGTGTCGCGGTCGGCAACTTCAGCCGCACGCCCAGCGTCACCGGCACCCTGGCCGAGACCTGGAACGGCACGAAGTGGACCATCCGGCCCACGCCGAATCCCGCCACGTCCGACGGCGCGTTTCTGCAGGGCATATCGTGCACATCGGCGAGCGCCTGCATCGCCGTCGGCTTCTGGACGCACGGTGCCAAGGGCCCGTTCATCCTGGCCGAGACCTGGAACGGCTCAACCTGGAAGATGCTGACCGTGCCCACCCCGGCCGGCGCCACCGGGACCTCGCTGTACGCAATCTCGTGCAGCTCGGCCAGCGCCTGCACCGCCGTCGGCAACTACCGCAACAAGGCCGGGGCGACCTTTGCCCTGGCCGAGCGGTGGAACGGCAAGTCCTGGCAGATCCAGAGCGTCCCGCGGCCCGCCTCTATCACCTACTTCTATGGGGTGTCCTGCCCATCGGCTGCGGCCTGCGTCGCGGCTGGTTACCGGGCCGGCGGCGGCGGCGATGCTCAGCCGCTGGCCGAATCCTGGAACGGCAAGGCCTGGAGCGTGCAGAAGGTGCCGCTGCCGGCCAAGGCGCAGGGCGGCTCGTTCGCGGCCGTATCGTGCAGCTCGGCGACGGCCTGCACGGCGACCGGGACCATCTTCGCGCTGCCTGGTGGTGCCTTCGCAGATCGGTGGAACGGGCACACGTGGCAGGCCCAGGTGACCCCGAACCCACCCGGGAGCAGTTCGTCGCACGGCGAGATCTCGTTTTCCGCTGTCTCGTGTGGCTCGGCTGGTTCGTGCAGCGCGGTGGGTAACTTCACGCCGAACGGAGGGCCCGCCTCGTTCATTGAGTCGTGGGCCGGTGGCAGCACGTGGAAGGTGCAGACCGAGCGGCTGCCGGCTGGCTCGCTCGGCAGCCAGCTTGGTGGGGTGTCGTGCCTGGCGGCGGCCTGCACGGCCACCGGCTTCTCCATCGGCACGGCCCAGTTCCAGGTCACCGTGGCCCTGGTGACCGGCCGCTGACACCGCGAAGCCTCCGCCGCCTGAGTCACGTTTTGTCTTGAAAGTCAGTAATTGACCGGGTTAGAGTAAAGTTCCTGCCAATAACCCCTGGTGACAACGCCCCCGCCGTTGCTATCGGCGGTGATCAAGTCAGTGGGGGCACGATGAGCCTGCGACGTTTGTGGATAACAGCCCTGGCCGCGGCACCGCTGCTGGTCATACCGCTCGCGACAGCGGGGCCAGCATGGGCCGCGGCGCACGCGTCGGGCAAGGTAACCTGCTTCATCCAGAGCGGCAGCGGAACCCTGTCGCCCGGTCTCACCCCGGCCGGCAGCGCCGGCAGCGTAAAGATCAACTTCAACGGAAAGTTCGTTACCGGACAGTGCTCTTCCGCCGTCACCAAGCCCAAGGGCGATCAGGTCACCGGTGGCACCTTTACCGGGACCGGCTTCTATGACGCACCGCCGGCCGGCGGCCCGGGCAGCTCGTGCGCCAACTTCGACGGGCCGGATGTTGTCGGCCGGATCACGGTGACCATCCACTGGACCACGACAGGCACGCCGATCACGCCGACGGCCATCAGCTACGCCAGCAACCCGGGGACCGTCTCCGGGTCACCCACCGACACGATCGTCCTGAACGCGCCTCCCGGGACCGCGACCAAGTCTGGCTCGTTCGGATCGGCCACCACGCCCGCCATAACCAAGATGGTGACCAACCTGCCCGGTCCCACCTGCGGAGCCGGCCCGTTCGGGACCTTCAGCATCACCGGCGGGGACGTCAACGTCTGACCCGCTGCCTGTATCAGCTTCCGTCGTAGGCATACGGATCGTCATCCGGCGGTGGTGCGGTGATCCGCGAATGAACCGCGGGCTGGCCAGCAGCGGTTACCTCAAGGCCGCTGTAGTCCCCTGGCGACTCAGGGTTGCTCCAGGCGTTGACACCGTCACCAGCGGTAAAGGCGAACTTATGGGTACCGGCCGGGAGGGACAGGCGGGCCGAGTAGGTGGCCCCTGACGCCGGATTCCCTGATACATACGAGAGCGGGTGGGCGACGCCGTCGACCACGACGTCTGCGTACGTAGGCGTGTCAGGCCCGCTATACACGATGGAAAAAGAAAAAATGGCAGAGGTGCTGCCGGAAGCCGGGCTTACCTTCGCGTCTCGCAGCAGGATCGGGGTTACCGCCATCGAGGTTTCCTGGAAGTCCCGCAGCCCGCTGCCGTCGTTGAACTCCAGCTGCATGTAGTGCTGCCCCTGGGGCAGCGACGAGGTTGTGTAGTGAATCGTTTACCAGCTTACCGGGAACCAGTCGGCAGCGCACTCGGGCTCCGTGATCTGATGGACGTGAAAGGAGCTGGGTGCTCATGGCCGGTCTGGTTGCCCAACGGATCGATGCGCTGAGCGAGGAGCAGCTCAGCCTGGTGCAGGTGATCTACGAGAGGGCGTTCAGAGCGGACCTGCTGGTTCCGTTCGGTGAACTGACCAGGCCAGGCGAGGCCGACCAGACGTTCGCGGCCATGGCGGGCGCGGCACCTGTGGGCATCGCCGTGCTGCGGCTGCTCCACTCGGTGAACTGGTCGTTCCTGCGCTACTTCGCGATCGCTGGGGAGCGCCGCAGCCAAGGGCTCGGCCGCCAGTTCTGGCAGCTCCTTCACCAGTCGCTGCGCAAGGAAGCCTGGCCCACGCGCATCGTCTTCGAGGTGGAAAGTCCCAGCGAAGCAGCCATTGACCAGGCCGAACGAGTTATCAGGCAGCGCCGTATCAGGTTCTGGACCACATGCGGCGCCCGCCTGCTGCCCGCGTCGGGGTATATCCTGCCCGATTACACCGCCTCCGGGACGACAGAGCCGATGCTGCTGATGGCAGCGACCCCGGCCGCAGCGCCACCCGTCCAAGGTCTTCCGCTACGCGACCTGGTCCAGGCCATTTACACCGACCGCTACGGCCTGCCACCAGATGATCCGCTCGTATCGGGTGCGCTCGCGTCAATCACCGCCTGAACCAGACCCGGATCACGCGCAGCACAACATGGCAGACTCGGGCGATGCCCTATGACCGCGATGTGCAGGCGTTCGACGAGCGGGCGCCCGGGTATGAGGCTGGCTCTGACCGCGCTACGACGCGTTGCTGTAGACGCGGCTGGGGTCGATGAGCACGGCCGCGCGGCGCTGTTCGGCCATGACGCGGTCGTATTCGTCCCAGTCCTCGTGCTCACCACCGGCCGCCGCGAACACCGCGCGCCGGAGCAGCCGCAGGCCCTCGGCATCCAGCCAGGGCTGCGGGTCGTCAGGCCCGGCCACCTCGGCCCGCCCCTCGATCGCCGCCCAGCGCCAGCCGCTGCGGAAGGTCGTGGTCACCTGCGGCCTGGCCCTGAGGTTGGCCAGCTTCACCGGGCCGTAGGTGACGAAGGCCAGCACTGGCGTACCGGTGGACGGGTGGTCCAGCACCCCGGCGTTCACCAGCGAGGACTGGATCGTGCCGTTCGCCCGCAGCGTCGAGATGATGGCAAGGTAGGAGTCCTCGCGGCCAATCGCGACCGCCTCGTCCAGCGTGGTCATCAGTATCCCCTTGTCTAAAGCTGGTTCACGTCGAGCACCTGCAGCACGGCCTCCCCAGCCGCATCCGAGGCCGCGAGGTCGACCCGCGCGCTGATACCCCAGTCGTGGTCACCGGCCGGGTCGTCGAAGATCTGGCGCACCGCCCAGTGACCGGGCTGCTCGTCGATGATCAGCAGGGCCGGGCCGCGTGCGTCTCCCCCGGTGCCGATCTCGTCGTGCTCGCCGAAGTACGGGTCGAGCGCGCCGGCCCAGGCGCCGGCGTTCCAGCCGTCGGCGGCGTCCAGCTCGCCCAGCTCCTCGTAGCGGCCGAGAGCGGCCAGCTCCACCCGGCGGAACAGCGCGTTGCGCACCAGCACCCGGAACGCGCGGCGGTTCGCGGTCACCGGCGGCGGGCCCTGGGCAGCGGCGGCCGGCACGGCCGCGTCGGTCCCCTCCCGCAGCCGCTCCCACTCGTCGATCAGGCTGGAGTCGACCTGCCGGACCAGCTCGCCCAGCCATTCGGTCAGGTCGGCCAGCTCTTCGGTCCTGGCCTCATCGGGCACGGTCTGGCGCAGCGCCTTGTAGGCGTCGGCCAGGTAGCGGAGCACCAGGCCTTCGCCCCGGGCCAACTGGTAGAAGCCGATGTACTCGGTGAAGTTCAGCGCCCGCTCGTACAGGTCCCGGGCGACCGCCTTGGGCGCCAGCTCGTGGTCGGCGACCCAGGGGTGGCCCTGCCGGTAGATGTCGTAGGCGCCCTCCAGCAGGTCTGCCAGCGGCCGGGGGTAGGTCACCTGGTCGAGCAGCTCCATCCGCTCTTCGTACTCGATACCGTCTGCCTTCATCTGGGCCACGGCCTCGCCGCGCGCCTTGTGCAGCTGGGCGGACAGTACCTCGCGCGGGTTGTCCAGCGTGCACTCGATGACCGAGAGCACGTCCAGTGCGTACTCCGGCGACTCGCGGTCCAGCAGCCCGATCGCGGCCAGCGCGAACGGAGACAGCGGCTGGTTGAGCGCGAAGTCGTCCTGCAGGTCCACGGTGAGCCGCCAGCGGCGGCCCCACGCGTCTTCCTTGGCGAGCCGCTCGACCACGCCGCCGGACAGCAGGGCGCGGTAGATCGCGAACGCCCGGCGGATGTGCTTGCGCTGGGCGGCGGGCTCCTCGTGGTTGTCGGTCAGCAGGTGGCGCATGGCGGCGAACGCGTCGCCGGCCGGCCGGTTGATCACGTTGAGCAGCATCGCGTGGCTAACCACGAAGCTGGACTGCAACGGCTCAGGATCAGATGAGACCAGCCGCTGGAACGTGGGCTCGCCCCAGGAGACGAGACCCTCCGGCGGCCTCTTGCGCACCACCTTGCGCCGCTTCTTCGGGTCGTCGCCGACCTTGGCCAGCGCCTTTTCATTTTCCACAACATGCTCGGGCGCCTGCACGACCACGCTGCCGACCGTGTCGAAACCTGCCCGGCCTGCCCGGCCGGCGATCTGGTGGAACTCGCGCGCCTGCAGGTGGCGCGCCTTGGTCCCGTCGTACTTGGACAGCGCGGTGAACAGCACGGTGCGGATCGGCACGTTGATGCCGACCCCGAGGGTGTCGGTACCGCAGATGACCTTGAGCAGCCCGGCCTGGGTGAGCGTCTCCACCAGCCGCCGGTACCTGGGCAGCATGCCGGCGTGGTGCACGCCGATGCCGTGCCGGACCAGCCGGGACAGCGTCTTGCCGAAGCCGGCGCTGAACCGGAAGTTGCCGATCATCTCGGCGATCGCGTCCTTCTCGGCGCGGGTGCACACGTTGACGCTCATCAGCGCCTGGGCCTGCTCCACGGCGGCGGCCCGGGTGAAGTGCACCACGTAGACCGGGGCCTGCCTGGTTTCCAGCAGCTCCTTCAGGGTCTCGTGCAGCGGGGCGAGCACGTAGGAGAAGACCAGCGGCACCGGGCGCTGCGCCGACTGGACGACGGCGGTCGGCCGGCCGGTCCGCCTGGTCAGGTCCTCCTCGAACCGGCTGACGTCGCCCAGCGTGGCCGACATCAGCACGAACTGCACCTGCGGCAGCTCGATCAGCGGCACCTGCCAGGCCCAGCCGCGCGCGGGGTCGGCGTAGAAGTGGAACTCGTCCATGACTACCTGGCCGATCTCGGCCATCTCGCCGTCGCGCAGCGCGATGTTGGCCAGGATCTCGGCGGTGCAGCAGATGATCGGCGCGTCGGCGTTCACGCTGGCGTCGCCGGTCATCATACCGACGCTGTCCGCACCGAAGTCCTCGCACAGGGCGAAGAACTTCTCCGACACCAGCGCCTTGATCGGCGCGCTGTAGAAGCTGCGCACGCCCTTGGCCAGCGCCGCGAAGTGCGCCCCGGCCGCGACCAGGCTCTTGCCGGACCCGGTCGGGCTGCTCAGGATCACGTTGGCGCCCGACACGATCTCGATCAGCGCCTCTTCCTGATGCGGGTACAGGCTGAGGCCCTGGTCCTTGGCCCAGCCCGCGAAGGCATCGAACACGGAATCCGGATCCGTGGATGGCGGCAGCAGATCGGTGAGCATACCTATGACAACTACCTGTTCTTCCTGAGAAATCCCCGCAGCCGCTCCAGCGGCCAGGTGTTGATGATGTCGTCGGCGGTAAGCCAGCCGCGCTGCGCCGAGCCCACACCATAGCGCGGGCGGCCCAGCTCAGAGGTGGCGTGCGCGTCGCTGTCGATGGCGAACCTGACCCCGGCCGCCTTCGCCCGGCGCAGGTGCTCGTCGGGCAGGTCGCGCCGGTGCGGCGAGCCGTTGATCTCCAGTGCCGTCCCGGTGCGGGCGCATGCGGCGAACAGCTCATCGAGGTCCACGTCCACCGGGTCGCGGCGGCCGATGACCCTGGTCAGCGGGTGGCCGATGACGTTGACGTAGGGGTTCTCACAGGCCCGGACGAACCGGCGGGTCATCTCGCCGCGCGGCTGGCCGAAGTGCGAGTGCACCGACGCCACGCAGATGTCGAACCCGGCCAGGAACTCCCCCGGCCAGTCCACCGAACCGTCCGGCCCGATGTTCAGCTCGGACCCGTGCAGCAGGGTGAGCCCGGCCGAGCCATCGAGCGCCCGCACCTGCTCGCGTTGGGCCAGCATCTTCTCGCCGGTCATCCGGTGCATCACGAGGTCGGGCGCATGGTCGGTGATCGCGTAGTACTCGTAGCCGCAGGCCGCCGCCGTGGCCACCATGTCAGCCAGCGAGGACGCGCCGTCGGTGAGGTCGGTGTGCGTGTGCAGGTCGCCCCGCAGGTCTCCCAGGCCGACCAGGTCAGGCAGCGAACCGCGCAGCGCGGCCTCGATCTCGCCGCCGTCCTCGCGCAGGGCCGGCGGCACCCAGCTCATGCCCAGCGCCTGGTAGATCTCCTCCTCGGTCCGGGACGCGATCAGCTCGCCGGTCTCCACCCGGAACAGCCCGTACTCGGACAGCCGCAGCCCCAGCCGCACCGCGATTTCGCGGGTCGCCACATTGTGCGCCTGCGACCCGGTGAAGTACTGCAGCGCGGCGCCCCAGGAGGCGTCCGGCACCACCCGCAGATCCACCTGAAGGCCGCGCCGGGTGCGCACCGAGGTCTTGGTATCCCCGCTCGCGATCACCTCGGTGACGCTGGGCAGCGCGGTGAACGCCGCCATCAGCGGCCCGCTGACCCCGGCCGAGATCTCCCCGCAGTCGACGGCGGCCAGCAGGTCGATGTCCCCGACCGTCTCCCGCATCCGCCGGGCGGAGCCCGCGTAGGTGCACCGCAGGCAGCCGGGGACGGCGGAGAGCGCGGCCACCATCTCCTCGGCGATGTCGAGCCCAGCGCTCAGCAGTACCCGCTCCCCCGACTGCCGCAACAGCTCGATGCCATGCAGGATCCGCTCTTCGCTCTTGGCCCCGAACCCCTTGAGGTCGCGCAGCCGCCCCGCCTTGACGGCCTCGGTCAGCTCGGCGACCGACCCGATCCCGAGCTCGGCATGCAGTTGCATCGCCCGGACCGGGCCGAGCGCCGGGATGGCGATCATCTCGCGGACCCCGGCGGGCATCCGGGCCCGGATCTCCTCGACGGCCGCGATGCTCCCGGTCGCGAGGTACTCGGCGACCTTGTCCGCGACCGACTTGCCGATGCCGGGGATCTGACGCAGCTCGCCGGGGCTGAGCCTGGAGACGTCCGCCGTGGCGCCCTTGATGGCGCGGGCGGCCTTGTCGTAGCTGCGCGCCCTGAAGGCATCCCCGCCGGTGATCGAGATCAGCTCGGCGTACTCCCCCAGCAGCGCCGCGACCTCATCGTTGGGACGTGGCATGCCAGCATTGTCTCCTGATGACCACACAAGAAGCGGAACCACTCCTGATCGTCGCGGCCGACCCGCCCGAAGGCGGTGCCGTCGCCGCCCTCTCACCCGCTGATGGGCAGACGCGCACCCAGATCCCCGTGCCGCACCCACTGCACATCGTCAGGCACGGCAGCCACGTGTATGCCGCCTGCGCCGCGGGGACCGGCGCGATCGTAGCGCTGCACCTCAGCTCCGACGGCGTCCTGGATCACGTCAGCGAGGCGCCAAGCGAAGGCGCCACTCCCTGCCACCTGGCCGTAGACCCCACGGGCCGCTACCTCCTGGCAGCCAACTACCACGGCGGCACCGTAGCCGTCCGCGCGCTGGACAACAACGGCCGCCTCGGCCCGGCCACCGACGTCGTCGAGCTGCCACCGCCGCAGCAGCCCGCCGACCCCGAGCGGCAGGCCAAGGCACACCCACACCAGGTCGTCTTCGACCCGGCAGGCAGCCACCTCCTGGTGAGCGACCTGGGCGCCGACCGCATCTGGGCCTTCCACCTCGACGAGCACAACGGCCGTCTCCACCAGAAGAACGTCTCAAAACTCGCGCCAGGCTGCGGCCCCCGCAACCTCACGTTCATGCCAGCAGCCCCGGCCGGGGCGTACGTAGTCTGCGAGCTGAACTCCACCATCCTGAGGTGCGACTACGACCCGCAAACCGCCGCGCTCACACCCCGCCACAGCAAACCAGCCGGGCACCGTCGCCCCACCCGGAACTACCCCGGCGTGATCATCGCCTCGGCCCGCCACCACCGCGTCTACGTAGCCAACCGGGGCAACGACACCATCGCCACCGTGTCACCACCCCAAGCCGAAGTCACCGAAACCACCTCCGGCGGCTCCTGGCCAATGGACATCTGCGTCAGCTCAGGCACGCTGCTCGTCGCCAACCGCGACACCAGCAACATCGCGACGTTCGAGCTGGACCCGCTGACCGGCGCCCCAGGCCGTCACACCGGCGACATCGCCATTCCAAGGCCGGTATCGCTCCTGCTCACCACCCTCACACAACCCCGCCCCAGCTGACGCCGCCGGCTGTCAACGACGCCGTCGAAGCGACACCGCCCTGACAACCTTGTCATCCCACCACCCCGCCCTCCTGTCACTTCTGCCCCCATTTGGCCGTAGATGTTTGATATATGGGGATAAAAACCCGTGATATCTTAACGCCACAGCGTGGCCGGATGCGCTCACCAGGGCACTCATCATTGCCGGATCTATCCGCTGGCGGGCGCTGGCGCCGTCCGATCGTGGTCACCCGGCGGACGAGGCCAAGGACAATAGAAGGCAGTCAAGATGCAGACACGAACGAGGTTCAGAACGTCCACCCTGCGGAGTATGGCCGCTATTGCTACCGTCGGCTTGGCCGCCGCCGGCCTGGCGGCCTGCTCGTCATCGAACTCTGGCGGCAGCAGCAGCGGCTCGGGCACCCTCAAGATCATCACGTGGGTGAACCCACCCGCCGTCACGGCGATCACCAAGATCGACAAAGAGTTTGAGCAGAAGTACCCGAACATCAAGGTCCAGCTCCAGACCGCCGCGAACGTCAATGGTCCCTACGCCCAGCTGGAAGAGACGACCGTCGATGCCAGCACGGCGGACATCATCACCAACGTGCTGCCGGTGCAGCCGATGCCGCTCAGTGCGTCCAGGAACAAGGAGAGCAACTTCCAGTACTGGGCCAGCAATGGCGTGTTCCAGTCGCTAAACGGCCAGCCGTTCCTGAAGAACTTCACGGCGGACTCGGTCAACGTCGAGAGCTACAAGGGCCAGACCGACGCCCTGGAGTCCGGCGCCTACCAGGAAGGCGTGTTCTACAACAAGTCCATCTTCACCAAGTACCACCTGAGCCCGCCGACGACCTACGGCCAGTTCATCACCCTGTGCCAGACGCTCAAGTCACACGGCGTCACCCCGCTGTATGTCGGTCTCGGCGACGTCGGGGCGCCGTACCTGCAGTTCCTGTACTGGCCGCTGATGGCCGACCTGTGGTACCCGGCTGCGCCGAACCACAACCTGGCGCAGGCTCTGGAGAGCGGCTCGGTCAAGTGGACCGACCCGCACTTCACCACGGTGATGAACGAAGAGAAGACCATGGCCAACTACCTCGAGCCGAACTTCACCGGCGTCCCCTGGGAAGGCATGCCCGGCCAGTTCGCTCACGGGGCGGCCGCCATGCTGCTCGACGGCTCCTGGGACCTGTCCTCGGTGCACCAGGCCAACCCCGGCCTGGGAGTGGGCTTCTTCCCGCTGCCTGGCAGCAACGTGGCCAGCGACAACCAGCCGTTCCTCAAGGGCGACCTAGCGTTCGCGGTGCTCAAGAAGGCACCCAACAAGACCGCGGCGATGAAGTGGCTCGCGTTCTTCTCCACTCCCAAGATCTATGACCAGTACGTGAACATCACCGGCATCTCGCCGGCCGAGTCGTCCGGTACCTACTCCACGTTCTCCCAGACCGTCATGGGCAACTGGTTCGGCAAGGGGATCAACCAGGATGTGGCCTTCCCCGCCCTGCCGACCAGCGGCGCCTTCTGGGACGAGGAGACGAACTGGTCGACCGCGCAGCTCGACGTGGTCCAGGGCAAGATGACCCCGCAGCAGGCCGAGGCCAACTACCAGAACGGGTGGCAGACCGGGTGACATCGACGCGCTTGGCGCCTGGCGGCGGTCGCGCGGCAACCGCCGCCAGGCGCCAGCGCCGTCGTGGCTGGGGTCAGCGAACCCAGCGGCCAGCCCGGCAGACCCACCTGCTGTCCAGCGGCTCGACCTGGACGATGCGGCTGGGCCTGTGGGTCGGGCTGGCCGTGTACGCGCTGTTCGGGATCGTGCCCGCGCTCGCCAACGTGGTTGTGTCGCTGACCAACTACTCCGGGCTGGCCGGCTCGACGACCTCGTTCTCCGGCCTGTCCAACTACCGGGCCATGTTCACCACGGAACGGCCCGGCTTCATCTCCGCCCTGTGGATCACGATCTTTTTCGTGGTCGGGGTCACCGTGCTGCAGAACGGCTTCGGCCTGATGCTCGCGCACCGGCTGCAGGGCGGCAGGCGGATCGACAGCGTGCTGCGCGTGCTGGTCTTCGTGCCGATCGTGCTCGGCGTCACCGTGGTCGGGCTCATCTGGATCCTGATCTTGGACCCGGCGCAGGGGCCGGGCGCCTCGCTGCTGAAGGCGTTCGGCACCAGCTCGGCCTTCTTCGGCGCGGCCGGCGTCGCGCTGCCGCTGGTCATCGGCGTGCAGATCTGGCAGAACCTCGGCTTCACCACGCTGGTGTACATCGGCGGCCTGAAGTCGATCAGCCGGGAGGTCTATGAGGCGGCCAGCCTGGACGGCGTCGGCCGCTGGACCCGGCTGCGCCGCATCACCCTGCCGCTGCTCGCCCCGGCCATGACCATCAACATCCTGCTGGCCGTGATCGGGTCGTTCACCACCTACAACCTGATCTACATCCTGACCGACGGCCAGTTCTCGACCCAGACGCTCGGCATGCTCGCGTTCAACAACGCCTTCGGCCTGTCCGCCAACCTCGGCTACGGCGCCGCCGTGAGCGTGGCCCTGTTCGTGCTCACCCTGATCGTGGCGCTGCCGCTGCAGCGGTTCCTGCGGAGCCGGGAGTGGAGGATCACGCCATGACCAGCCTCGCCCAGCCCATGCGCCCGGGCGCCCGGCGGGCCAGGAACTACGCACTGGCCTCCAGGATCGTCACCGGCCTGCTGATCGTGCTGCTGTTCTTCCTGCCCGTGCTGTACATCATCATGGTGTCGCTGGAGCAGCCCCCGCACTTCCTCAGCAACCCGCTGACCCCGTCGGCGCACCCGGCCGCCGCCAACTACTCCAACGTCTGGAACCAGGGCGACCTGGGCCCCGAGCTGGTCAACACGATCATCTACTCGGTGGCCGCAGCGGCCCTGACGACCGTGCTCAGCCTGCTGATCGCCTTCCCGATCGCCCGCCGCCTGGTCGCCGGGTCGAACGCCCTGTACGCCTCGCTGGTGATCGGCCTGTTCCTGCCGCTGTCGATCATCCCGCTGTTCATCGAGGCGCAGAAGCTGGGCCTGTTCGACAACCGGATCGGCTACATCCTGCTGCACGTCGAGCCCGGCCTGCCGCTCGGCGTCGTGCTGCTGACCGGCTTCATCGCCGCCGTCCCGCGCGAGCTGGACGAGGCCGCCTGGAGCGACGGCTGCGGCTACCTGCGCTACCTGCTGCGGGTCATCGCGCCGCTGACCTGGTCCGGCATGCTGATCACGTTCCTGTACGCGATGCTCGGCGTCTGGAACGACATCATCGGCCCGGTGGTCTTCCTGGTGAACCCGGCGCTGTTCCCGATCAGCCGGGGGCTGTTCCAGTTCTTCGGCACCAACGAGAGCGACTGGACCCTGCTGGCGGCCGGCATCGTCATCGCCAGCCTGCCGATCCTGGCCCTGTTCATCGTCACCCAACGCTACTTCATCCGCTCCGCCATGGGCGGCGCCATCAAGATGTGACCCCGCCGTCGAGGCTGGGCGCCGCGATCAGGATGCGTGATGATCGTCAGAATTTCATCCGCTCCGCTGTCGAGGCTGGGCGCCGCGATCAGGATGCGTGATGATCGTCAGATTTCTTTCTTTTTCCCAAATTGGATACCGAACGAACGCGTGGCGGACAATCGCGCCGCATAATAACCGCACATCCCATGGACTCCAGGGCCTGGCGGCGTCGCGGACGAGCACAGGTAGATCCCCTCGTTCGGCGTGGCGTAAGGCGCCCGGCGCCACACTGGCCTGGCCACCGACTGCAGGCCGCCCATGCTGCCGCAGCCGATGTCGCCGCCGACGTAGTTGGCATTGGCCGCCGCCAGGTCGGCAGGCCCGGCCACCCGGCGGGCCAGCACGAGGTCGCCGAAGCCGGGCGCGAACCGCTCTAGCTGCCGCTCGATGGCCGCGGTGGCGTCCCCCGGCCAGCCGTTCGGCACGTGACCGTAGACCCAGAGCACATGCTTGCCCGCTGGGGCACGCGACGGGTCGGCCACCGACGGCTGGGTGACGATCAGGAACGGCGGATCCGGCGCCGCCCCGTTGGCGCAGGCCCGCAGCGCGGCGGCGATGTCCGCGTACTCGGGCCCCAGGTGGACCGTGCCCGCCTGCCGCGCGCCTGGCGCGGTCCACGGCATCGCCCCGTCCAGCGCATAATCGATCTTGAAAACCCCCGGCCCGTAGGCGTACCGGCTGAGCTGCCTGAGGTATCGGGGCGGAAGCTGATCCCCGGCTACCTGGGCGAGCGTGGCGGGTGACGTGTCGAACAGCACGGCGCGCGCCTTCGGCAGGTCGCCCCAGGACCGGATCTGGACCCCGGTCACGATCTCGCCGCCAAGCTCGCTGAGGTACCCGGCCAGCGCATCGGAGATAGCCTGCGACCCCCCGGCCGGGACCGGCCAGCCCACCTCATGCCCGGCCACCGCGAACATCAGCGCCAGCGGCGAGGTCGCCAGGGCGGTCAGCGGCACCATGGCATGCGCCGCGAGCCCGGCGAACAGCGCCCGCGCCGCATGGTCGCGCAGCACCGTATGGCTGAACGCCGCCGTCGGCAGCACCGACCGCAGCCCGAACCCGGCCATCAGCAACGGATGCCGCGGCAGCCCGCTCAGCTGCGGCCGCAGCACGTCCTGCGCCAGCTGCTCCCAGTGCCCCCGAAACGGCTCGACCAGCCGCTGATACCGCCGCTCGTCGGCCCCGAGGCTCTCCGCCGTCTTCTGCACCGACCGGTCCAGCACGGCGGCCGACCCATCGGCGAACGGATGCGCCAGCGGCACCGGCGGCTGCAGCCATCGCAGCCCATGCCGCCGCAGCGGCAGCCTGGTCAGCACCGGCGACCCGGCCCCGAGCGGATGCACGGCCGAGCACGGATCATGCCGGAACCCGGGCAGCGTCAGCTCACGCGTCCGCGCCCCGCCGCCAACCGTCTCCCCCGCCTCATAGACCCGCACCGCCAGCCCCTGCCGGGCCAGCGTGAT
>DASXMU010000087.1:0-84929 GCA_036495485.1 Streptosporangiaceae bacterium | reverse complement strand
ATGGGCCGGTCATCCATCGCGGCGTAGGCATCAGCCAGCGCCCCTGTCGCCTGTGCCCGGGGAACAGTACTCAGCCACGCCATGGGTAAATGGTTCCATCCGCCCCAGGCCAGGGCAATACGCCCGGTTGCTCAGCTTTGCTCCCCGGGCTGGTTCAGTCGCGGAAGGCGCACTCGATCCAGGCGAACGCCCGCTGCGGGTCAGAAGCTGTCATCTGCAGCCATCTTCAGCTCACGGAACGCCTCCGTGAGACGAGGTACTGTCCATGACGCGTTCAGGCCGCTGGGGTTGGGCAGCACCCATACCCCGGTGGCGCCGAGCCGGTGCTCCTGCCTGCCGACGGCCGCCTTGCGCTCGCCGAACGCCACCCGGAACGCGGTCACCCCGACCACCGCCAGCCAGCGGGGCCGGAACGTGGCCACCTTGGCGGACAGCAGCTCACCACCCGCGAGCAACTCGGCGCCGGACAGCTCGTCGGCCCGGGCGGTGGCGCGCGCCACCACGTTGGTGATGCCAAGGCCCAGGTCCAGGATCTGCTCCTGCTCGGCAGGATCGAGCTGGCGGGCGGTGAACCCGGACCGGTGCAGGGCCGGCCAGAACCGGTTACCCGGCCGGGCGAAGTGATAGCCGACGGCGGCCGAGTAGAGGCTGGGGTTGATCCCGGAGAACAGGACGCTCAGCCCCGGCCGCACCAGGTCGGGTATGGTCAGGTTCTTCGCCGCGGCAAGCTCCGCCGCCGAGGGGCGGCGCGCGGCCGGCCGGGCATCGCTGGGCACCCAGCCATAGTGCCACCGAACGCGCTCAGCGAAAGTGTCGTTCCCCGCTGTCATGCTGACGCCATGAGACTGGCGCTCAAGCCCGGGCTCGTCCCGGTATGGCGGGACAGCGACACCTTGCAGATCGGGATCGACCCGCGGCGGGCCGTGGCCGTTTCCGGGGCCGGCCACGCGGGAGCCCTGATCGGCTTACTCGACGGCAGCCGGGACCGCGCGGCGATGATCGCCGCCGCCGGTGAGCATGGCATCGGCCCCGGGGAGGCCGACCACCTGATCACACTGCTCGCCGCGGCGGGGGTGCTCGACGACTTCCCGGCGGGCGCCCTGCGCGCGGTGGCTGACCGCGTGCGCTCCCGGCTCGCACCCGAGCTTGCCACCACGTCGCTCGCGCACGGCGACGGCGATGGTGGTGCGCGCTCGCTGGCCCGCCGGGCCGCGGCCTATGTGCGTGTCCACGGCGCGGGGAAGGTTGGATCGACGGTCGCGACCCTGCTCGCCAGCTCTGGCATCGGCCATGTGACCTGCCGGGATACGGCGGCAGCGGTCGCCGCCGACCTGACTCCCGGTGGGCTGGGCGAAGCCGACATCGGCACGCCGCGGGAGTCTGGCGTGGCCCGCGCCATCGGGCGCACCGCTCCCCAGGTCCGCACCGACGACGATGGCGGGCGGCCCGACCTGGCGGTGCTCACCGGCCAGCACGGCCCTGAGCTGGCCGGCGCGCTCACGTCGGGCGGCGTGCCACACCTGACCGCCACCGCGGGCGAGGCGATCGGTGTCGTCGGGCCGCTGGTCCTGCCGGGCCGGTCGGCCTGCCTGCGCTGCCTGAACATGACCCGGGCCGACGCCGACCCGCAGTGGCCGCTCGTCCTCGCCCAGCTCACCGGCTGCCAGCCGGCCACACCTGCGTGCGACTGTGCCCTGGCCACCTCGGTGGCGGCACTGGCCTGCGCGCAGGTGCTCACGTTCGTCGACCGGTGCGGAAAGGCCAGCGCGGTCACGAACGGAACCCTGGAACTGGTCCTGCCCGGCTGGCAGTGGCGCCGCCGTACCTGGCTCCCCCATCCGGCCTGCGGCTGCCGTGCCGCAACTCCGGCGCATTCGCAGGTAGAAAGGAGTACGCGCGGTGACGGAGAATGTTGATCGTGAACGACATGCCGCGCCGTGCGGTCACCCGGTCCGCCAAACTGGCCACCCTGCCGGTTGGGCTGGCCGCGCGTACCGCCCTTGGCCTTGGCAAGCGGATCGGGGGCCGCCCGGCCGAGATCGTCGCCGGTGAGATCCAGCAACGTACCGCCGAGCAGATCTTCAGGGTTCTGGGGGAGCTCAAGGGCGGGGCGATGAAGCTGGGCCAGGCGCTGTCGATCTTCGAGGCAGCGCTGCCGCCCGAGCTGGCCGGCCCCTATCGCGCAACCCTGACCAGACTCCAGGAATCGGCGCCGCCGCTTCCGGCCCGCACCGTGCACCGGGTACTCGAAGAGGACCTCGGCGCGGACTGGCGCGGCCACTTCACCGAGTTCGACGACCAGCCGGCCGCCGCGGCTTCCATCGGCCAGGTGCACAAGGCGGTCTGGCAGGACGGGCGCCAGGTAGCGGTCAAGATCCAGTACCCGGGCGCGGGCAAGGCGCTGATCAGCGACTTCACCCAGCTCAGCCGGGCTGGACGGCTGTTCGGCATCCTCATGCCCGGGCTGGACGCCAAGCCGCTGCTCGACGAGCTGCGCAACCGGGTCGCCGAGGAGCTCGACTACCACCTCGAGGCACAGTCGCAGCAGGCCTTCGCCGACGCCTACGCCGGCGACCCCGGCATCTGCGTGCCGCCGGTGGTGATGGCGACCGGCCATGTGCTGGTGACCGAGTGGATGGACGGCACCCCGCTCTCGAAGGTCATCAGCGATGGCTCCAAAGAAGACCGCGACCGGGCCGGGATCCTGCTGGTCAGGTTCTTGTTCTCCGGGCCGGCCAGGGCCGGGCTGCTGCACGCGGACCCGCATCCAGGTAACTTCCGGCTGCTCCCCGACGGGCGGCTCGGCGTACTCGACTTCGGTGCGGTGGACCGGCTTCCCGACGGGTTCCCCCGCTTCATCGGGAAGCTGCTGCGGATCATGCACACCGGCGGCGAGATCGAAGAGGTCGAGCACGAGCTGAGGGAGCAGGGCTTCCTGCGCGAAGGCATCGAGGTGGACCTCGACGCGCTGCGCGCGTTCCTCGCCCCGCTGGCCGAGCCGTCCAGCGTGGAGACGTTCAAGTTCAGCCGCGAGTGGCTGCGCGGCGAGGCCGCCAGGGTGACCGACCTGCGGCCGTCCAACATCTCCCGCCGGTTCAACGTGCCACCCTCCTACGTGCTCATCCACCGGGTCTCAACGGCCGGCATCGGGGTGCTCTGCCAGCTGGAATGCGAGGGCCCTTTCCGTGCCGAGGTCATCAAATGGATGCCCGGCTACGACACCGCCACCGAAGAAAACACATCAGAACAATAAATCAGCGCCACTCGCCAGGCCCCTGTTGACCGGTCTGGCGAGTGGCGCTGATTTAATTATGCGGGCGAATTCTTTACCAGGCCAGAGCATGGCCTGTCACAGTTCCGCTTCTAGTTCCTGCCGGAGCCTGATGGCTTCGACCCAGGCCCGGCTCATCTGCCGCTCGGCCCGGGCCATCCTGCGCCGCGTACGGTGCAGAGCCCGTGCCCGCCAGGCATTACGCTCCTCCACCGCCTGCTCCAGCCTTTCCTGATGCATTCGGTTTACTATTTCCGATCGCACGTACATGATTCCTCCGGGTCTCACGTCTAGTAAGAAATCCGCCGTAAAAGCGGGTCATTGCTAGGCCGCCCGCGCCGGGTAAGCTGCGAGGTGGCCGCCTGGGGGTCAGGCGGCTACCTCGGTCTTGCGCGGCCGTCCACGGGGCCTCTTGCGGGGAACGACCTCTCCCCGGAGGAAGAGCTCGCCTCCCCAGACACCCCATGGCTCCCTGCGCTCCAGAGCGCCCGCGAAGCACGTCAGCCTCATCGGGCAGTCCCGGCAGAGCGCCTTGGCGAACTCGACGTCCTCAGGCGACTCGGCGAAGAACATCTCCGGATCCGTGGTGCACGGCAGATCGCGACCCTTGGGCACCGGCGTGATCATGACCGGTACCCCTTGCGCACCCACAACGGGCATTGCCTCGAACCCCGTCGCGCCCGCCGCGACGACAGTGGTGTCAGGCCACTGCATTGGTGCCAACCCCTCTCGACTGGTCCTGCTCGTCTCTACGATCCCTGACTCGTCTGACAAAACGTGGGCCCGGAAAATACTGAAGGCCGCGGACCCTTTGCGGGTCCGCGGCCTCTGAGGGAGTCGGCCGGTCTTTTCAGACCGGTTCCGGTTCTCTCGCCGGATGCGAACCCGGTTCGCCACCGCCGAAGACGGCAGCGAGGGTCTTGTAGTTGTTCGGCTTGCGGGTGCGGGTCCCCCCGAAGACGGATCCCTGGCCATGTCCTGGCTGGCTGATCCGGGACATACGGGTCCCCTCGACAGCACACGGCATGGGCGCCAGACGCGGCGCCGCACATGCACCATGGCCACTGCCGGCCGCGAACAGGGAGGCACCCCAGGCTGGCGACGTCAGGCCAGCACGCGCGGCAACAGAGGCCGGAGCATCATTAGAAATCACCATCACTGGGCACCTCCTCACACTGCTAGACGATGGCACTCAAAGACATGTGAGCAGCCTACGTACCCGGGGGCACGACGGCAATAGTTTTTCTACCTGCGGTTTTAGGTTTACGACCAGCTGATCCGGGGTCTGTTCTCAGGATTTCGTCCTGATGAGACCCTCCTGGACCACAGAAACCACGAGGTCCCCGTCCTGGGTGAACACCTGCCCACGGGCCAGCCCGCGCCCGCCGGACGCCACCGGCGACTCCTGCGAGTAGAGCAGCCACTGGTCGGCGCGGAACGGCCGGTGAAACCACATCGCGTGATCCAGGCTCGCCCCCATCGCGACCCCATCCACCCAGGAAAGGCCGTGCGCCAGCAGCACCGAATCGAGCAGCGTCATGTCGGACGCGTAGGTCATCAGGCAGACGTGCAGCAGCGGGTCATCGGGCAGATCCCCGTCGACGCGCAGCCACACCATGTTCTTCGTCGTGCGCAGCGACGGATCCCGCTGCGCCTCCATGGTGAGCGGCCCGGGGAACCGCAGCTCGACCGGGTTGTCGCGGAACCTCCGGTTGTGCCGGGGCCCCAGCGGGCCGAACAGCTTCTCCAGCCGCTCGACGGTCGGGGTGATCGAATCCGGCGGCGGGACCTCGGGCATCGCCGTGGCGTGCTCGATGCCCGGCTCGGGCTGCTGGAAGGACGCCGACAGCGTGAAGATCGTCTTCCCGTGCTGGATCACCGACACCCGCCGGGTGGTGAACGACCGGCCGTCCCGCGTCCGGTCCACCATGTAGACCAGCGGCACCGCTGGATCGCCCGGCCGGATGAAGTAGGCGTGCAGCGAGTGCACCGGGCGGTCGGCAGGCACGGTCCGCCCCGCGGCCACCAGGGCCTGCCCGGCCACCTGCCCGCCGAACACCCGCTGCACCTGTTCGTCCGGACTGCGGCCGCGGAAGATGTTGACCTCGATCTGCTCGAGGTCCAGCAGATCGAGCAGATCGTCCAGCGCCTTGCTCATGAGGCGGCAACCACACCCTTCTCAGCAGCCTGCAGAAACCGCGAGGGCGCCCGCGACGGCGGTGCACCCGGTGACCGGGCCGCCGCCCAGGACAGCGCGAGCCGCTCCCTGGCCCTGGTCACGCCCACGTAGAACAGCCGCCGTTCCTCGGCAATGGCCTCGCTGGTCTGGGCGTACACGATCGGCAGGACTCCCTCGGTGAGACCGGGCAGGAACACCACATCCCACTCCAGGCCCTTGGCGCCGTGCAGGGTAGCCAGCGTAACGCCTGGTGCGGCGGGCGGATCCTCGGCCGCCGCCCGGGCGGCCAGCTCGGCCGCGAAGTCGGCCAGCGTGGCGTCAGGCCGGGCCAGCGCCAGGTCGTCGGCCAGCGCGGCCAGGGCGGCCAGCGACTCCCAGCGTCCCCTGGCCGCGCCCCCGTTCAGCGGGGCCGACGCGGTCAGCCCCAGACTGGACAGGATGTGCCTGGCCTGCGCGGGCAGCGAGGCTTCGCTGGGAACCGTTCGTGTCGTTCCCCTGACAGAATTCATCGCTTGCCGCACCTCAGCACGGGCGAAGAACCGCTCCATGCCGGCGAGCTGGAACGGGACGCCAGCCTCCTGCAGCGCACGCTCGAAACCCTGAGTCTGCGCGTTGATGCGGACCAGCACCGCGATCTGCCTGGGATCGGTGCCCGCCGCGATCAGCGAGCCCGCCTGCGCGGCGACCGCCTCGGCCTCCGCCTGCTCGTCGGGGTATCCGGTGACCGACGGCTCCGGGCCGGGCGGCCGCTGCGCCACCAGGCTGGCCGCCCAGCGGGCCACCGGCCGGCCCGGCAGGCCGGGCAGCGGCGCGGCGATGACCCGGTTCGCCAGAGCCACCACCTGCGGCGTGGACCGGTAGTCGCGGATCAGCCTGATCACCACCGCCGCCGGGAACTCCGCGGCGAAACCGGTCAGGTAGGCCGGGCTCGCCCCGGTGAACGAGTAGATCGCCTGGTCCGGGTCGCCGACCACGCACAGCTCGTCGCGATCGCCGAGCCAGACGTCGAGCAGCAGCTTCTGCAGCGGGTTGACGTCCTGGTACTCGTCCACGACCAGGTACCGGTACTGGTCCCTGACCTCAGCCGCCGCCAGCTGGTTCTCAGTCAGCACACCCGCGGTCAGCTCGAGCAGCGACTCGAAGTCGATCAGGTGACGGCTGCGCCGCAGCCGTTCGTAACCCGCGTAGAGCTGGCCCACCACGCCGGTGCCGAGCGGCGGTGTCCGGCCGGCCTTCCCGGCCTGTTGCTCGTACTCCTCCGGCTTGATCTGGGTGACCTTGGCCCACTCGATCTCCCCGGCGAGATCGGGCAGCTCGGAGCCGCCGAGCGTGATCCGGTGCGCCCGCGCCGCCTCGGCGATCAGGCTGGTCTTGGCGGCGAGCACCCGCGGCGGCCTGCCACCCACCGTGCCCGGCCAGAAGTAACCGAGCTGGCGCAGCGCAGCCGAGTGGAACGTGCGGGCGCGCACCCGGCCGAGCCCAAGGCCTGGGCCGCCGAGCTGGCCCAGCCGCCCGCGCAGCTCACCGGCGGCGCGGGTGGTGAACGTCAGGGCGAGCACGTGTGCCGGGTCCACCACGCCGGTGTGCACGGCATAGGCGATCCGGTGGGTGATGGCCCGGGTCTTCCCGGTCCCCGCCCCGGCCAGCACGCAGACCGGGCCGCGGGTGGCCAGCGCCACCTCACGCTGCTCGGGATCCAGCGCGGCCAGCACATCCACGCTCATGCTCCTCCTCACCTCCCGGCCATCTTCGCGCATGTTCGCCTGCCGGTCCGGGAAGCCCGCCGCCCGGTTCTGCGTTAGCAGGATGAAATGTCCCGATCCGGAGGGAGGCGGCGGTGCCAGAGCCGCTGACGATGTACACGACGCCGTGGTGCGGGTTCTGCCGGCGCCTTAAGGGCCAGCTCGCCCGGGAGGGGATCGAGGTCCGCGAGGTGGACATCGAAGCCGACCCGGCCGCCGCGGACTACGTGATGTCGGTGAATGGCGGTAACCAGACCGTCCCGACCCTGGTCTTCCCCGATGGCAGCGCACTGACCAACCCCTCTGTGGCACAGGTCAAGACCCGGCTGACCGAGCTAGCTTCGATTTGATGGAAGAAGAAAATCGCCGAACGGCTGGCGCCAGCCCACCCGGCGAGACGACAGGTCCCGCGGCCGGGCCTGAAATCGCCGTCGTCCGGCGCAGCGGCCAGGGCTGGCGGGTCGGCGATGAGGAACTGACCGAGCTGACCAGCGCCATGGTCCTCGCGGACCTGCTCGCCGCCGAACAGCCCGCGGCGGCCCTCCCCGCGCCACCGTCAGCCGAGCCCACGGAGGCCGAGCGCCTCAGGGTGACCGTGGCCCAGCTGGAGAGCGCCCTGGTCCGCCGGGTGAAGGTGGAACAGGCGATCGGCATCGTCTGCGAGCGCAGGCACATGCCACCGGTCAAGGCGTTCGAGCTGATCAGGAGCGTCGCCCGGGCCAATGGCACCCGGGTGGCCGAGCTGGCCGCGCGGATCGTGGACAGCGCGGCCAACCCGCTGCTGACCCTGCCGGAAGAGCTGGCCAGGCCGCTCCGCCAGCCCAGGGTCCGCGGCAAGTCCCCCCGGCACGTACGAGTCGCCGAGTAGCAGGTCAGCCGGGCGCGCTCCCGGACTGTCAGCCGGTGCGGCTATGGTCCTGGGCACAGAACATGCCAGGAAACGGCCCGTACTTCCGCCACAACACCGTCCGGCTCAGCCACTATGGTGAGCAACCATCGCCGGTGAGCGCGTGCCGGTGAATGTGGCCGCTGGGGGAACGGTGCCATGACCGCCGAGGGAGGCCGATGTGACAGATCTTGAAGCGGTCGAGATCTGCGCGGGAGCCGGTGGTCAGGCACTGGGGCTGGAACAGGCGGGGTTCGAGCATGTCCTCGCCGTCGAGCTCGACGCGTCGGCCTGTGAGACGCTGCGGGTCAACCGGCCGGCCTGGAAGGTCGCCGAGGGCGACGCGGCCGACCGGCAGATCTGGGACCCGAAGGACTACGGAGGGATCACGCTGCTGGCTGGCGGCGTGCCCTGCCCTCCGTTCACCGTCGCGGGGCGCAGGCTTGGCGCGGCGGACGAGCGCGACCTGTTCGCCTGGGCGGTGGAGCTGTGCCGGGTGATCAGGCCGCGGGCGCTGCTGCTGGAAAATGTCAAGGGCCTGAGCGAGAGCAGGTTCGGCGCGTACCGCCAGCACGTCCTGGACCGGCTGCGCGAGCTTGGCTACGTGCCCGGCTGGCGGCTGCTGCACGCCGCTGAGTTCGGCGTGCCCCAGCTGCGCCCCAGGTTCGTGCTGGTGGCGCTGCGGCCGGCCGACGCCCGCTGGTTCCGCTGGCCAGCATCTGATGGCACCAGGCCGCTCACGGTCGGCGCGGCGCTGCAGGATCAGATGGCCGCAGGCGGCTGGCCAGGAGCGGCCCGCTGGGCACGCGGTGCGAACCGGATCGCGCCAACCATCGTCGGCGGCTCGAAGAAGCACGGCGGCGGCGATCTCGGCCCCACCCGGGCCAAGCGGGCCTGGGCCGAGCTCGGCGTGGACGGCCTCGGCATCGCCGACACCGCGCCAGACCAGGATGACGATCCCGCCCTCATGCCGAGGCTGACCTGCGAGATGATCGCCCGGCTGCAAGGCTGGCAGGACGACTGGGGCTGGCAGTTCGCCGGCCGTAAGACCGCCCGCTACCGGCAGCTCGGCAACGCCTTCCCGCCGCCGGTCGCCCGCGCGGTGGGCGCGGCGATCCGCCGTGCGCTGCTGCACGAGGGCAGCCCGCAGCGACCGCGGCCCGAGGCGGCGACCCACGGCGGCGACCCGGTCTACGTCGCGCTACGGTCGCACGGTGGCTTCATGACCGCCGCCCAGATCGCCATCGCCGCCGCCGATGTCCCAGCTGGATCGCTTGGCGCCCGCGAGGTGCTGCGCCGGGTCGCCGATCTCAGCCAGGACTTCGAGGTGGACACGGCCGAGATCACCGGCCAGACCGCCTACCGGCTCGGCCGCTTCAAGGCATTCCTCGGCCAGCGCGACCACGAGCGCCACCAGCGCTTCCTGGCCGGCCGCGCCACCATCAGCTAACCCGTTCGCCCGGCTTACGCCCCTGCCCCCGCCGCCGCCACCTGGGTGCCGGGCAGCACGACGCCGGCGTGGGCCCAGGGGCGGGTGAAACCGACCACGGTCCCGTCGCCCGGTGCCGAGTTACTGGTGCCGAAGTGGGAGATCCGGAGGGGGAAGCCGGTGGCGTAGGCCTCGGCCATGACGTTCTTGCCGATCACCATGCCGACGTGCCCCGGGTTGGTCGCGGTGCCGTCCGAGCCCGCGAAGAAGACCAGGTCGCCCGGCTCCTCCTGGCCGGCGGCGATCTTCGGTCCCCAGGCCCACTGCGCTTCCGAGGTGCGCGGGATATTGATGCCAGCGGCCCGGTAGGCCATCATCACCAGCCCGGAGCAGTCGAAGGCGTCCGGGCCGGTGGCGCCGAACTGGTAGGGCTTGCCCAGCTGTGCCTCGGCGAAGGCGATGGCGGTGGTCGTTGCCTGGTTCGGGGCCTGGCCACTGTTGCTGGTCAGGCACTGCGGCGCGGCGTCCACGCTGACCGGGCCGACCGTGAAGCCGCCCTGGGCGTACGTGTTGGCGTAGAACAGGACGGCCTGAACGTAGGACTCCAGGTGGTTGTAGGCGAAGATCGCCGCGTCGACGTTGTCCAGCACGCCGTGTCCGAGCAGGTATTTGGCGGCGCCGGCGATGGCGTCCGGCGCCTGGTAGACGCTGGCTGTCCCATCGCCGTTCTCATCGGCCGCCACCCCGGCCACATGCTCGCTGGCCGGGTGGACCGGCGCGCCGCCCCAGGTGTTGCCCGCCGCCCCGGTGATCCCGATCTGCATGGGGCCGGCCGCGCCGAAGCCGTTCTCGCCGCTGTGCACGCCGGGCAGGGTCGACTGGCCGTCGTTGCTCTCCACTTTGCCGATGCCGGCCAGGATCGGCCACGGGACGCCGTACTGCTGCCCGACCTTCTGGAACCAGAACAGGTAGTCCGAGGGAATGGCGTTCTTGCCGGTCGTGCTGACCGGGGTCGTGCTGACCGGCTTACTGGTGCTCTGCTGGCCGGAGCAGTTGCCGCCAGCGGCGAACATCTGGGTGCTGCCGCCAACCACCATCAGCGGGATGGAGACCAGCCCGATCAGCAGCAGGGCGCCGCCGGCGACCACCGCGATGAGACCCGGGCGGACGGTGCGCAGGCCCCGGGCCTGGCGAGGGGGGCGATACCCGCCGATGGGGATCACAGGTTGCCCGAGGAGGCGAGCTCGATGTCGGTCACCTGCCACCCGCCGCCGCTATTGGAGACGGTGACCGCGTACTGCGTGCTCTGCGGGGTGTTCCCGTGGTTCGTGCTGATCTTCTGGTTGACCGCGACAACGAACGTGATGCTGGACGACCCGAACGCCCGCAGCGAGTTGATCGCCGCGGTGCCGGTGGCCACCTGCTTTTCCTGCTTGCGCAGGCTGGCCACGCCCGGGGCCGAGAACCCGCGGGCGATGATCTGGATGAGCGCGCTGCTGGCCAGGCCCTGCATCCGGCCGGTGTAGCTGGCCGTGGGCTCGGTGTAGGAGTACGTGCCGTAGAAGGCGGAGAACTCGGTGACCACCGCCGAGGCCCGGCCCAGCCCCTGCTCCGAGAACGGCAGCCACCGGTAGATGTTCACCTGGGACGAGGAGGCCGTCGACCCGGTGGGCTGAGCCGGCGTCGGCGGGACCGTGGGCGGCGTGGTGACCACGGTGGGGGGATGGGTGGACGGCGCGGCTGCCGGGGTCTTCTTCGAGGTTCCCGACACGAACAGGTAGCTGCCGAGCGCGGCGAGCGCGAGCACGGTGAGGGCAAAGGCCAGCATGCGCTGGCGAGACGTCATCTCCATGGCCGGCTACTTCTTCCGCCGTACCGGGCGCAGCCAGAACGGGCTCGGCGGCTGCGGCGCGCCACCCCCGCCCTGGGCCCCAGGCTGGCTCCCTGCGGTGCTCGTTGTGCTGCTCCGTGCGCTGGCGCCGCTGCCCGCGGCGGCTGCTCCGTTGCCGCGTGACCACCGCGACGGCCGGGGCGGGGTGCCGCCTGCGCCGTTCGAGTACGGATAAGCCGGTGGCGTAGCGGCGGCCTGCCGGGCCGGAGGCGGCGGCGGGGGGCTGGCGTGCTGGCCGTTGCCACCCAGCCATCCGCCTGAAGCGCGGATCGGGCCCGGCCGCCATAGCGGCCGCCCGCTCCCGCCCGGTGAGGCGGGCCCCGGGGAGGCGGGCCGCGGCGGGGCGGGCCGCGGCGGGGCGCTGGCCGTGCCGCCCGCAGGTGGCGGGGCGGAACGCGCTGAGACCGGCCGCGGCGAAGCCGGGCTGCTGGTCCTGGCCGTCCTCGGCGCCGCTGGACGTGGCGGCGGTGCCGCACCGGCCCGCGCTTGCGGGCCACCGGCCGCGGTGCCTTCCGCACCGCCGCGAGCCCAGCCGGACGGCGCGACCGACGCGCTCTCGCCGCCACGGGCCGCTCTGGAGGGCAGGTGCAGCGGTGGCGCGGACCGGGGTGCGGCGTCCGCCCCGGCGGCCCCCCGGGCCCGGCCGTTGCCGCCGGCCCCGGACCGGGCGCCCGCTGGCTGCCCGTCGGCTTCCGCGCCGTCCACATAGACGTTCGTGCCGCCGGCACCACCTGCGCCGCCCGCTGCCGCCGCCTGTCCCGCGGCGACCGCGGGATCGACCGCCGCGCCGCCGCCGGCGTGCGCGATGTGCTCGGCCAGGGTGGCGGCGGTGGCCGGATCCCGGCGCGACCACCGGCCGACCCGGTATCCGGCGAACCCGGAGGCGGCCGCCGCCGTGCCCAGGGCACCGCGGCGCGCGACCTCACGGGACCGGTACATCTCGATCTCGGCCCGTTCCCTGGCCCCGACCGAGCCGTAGCCGACCGCGGAGAACAGATGCTGGAACGGCTTGCGGTAGATGAACACCGCGATGGTGACCAGCGCGATCATCAGGATCTTCAGCGCCCACGGCAGCACGGCGTCGCTGGTCCCCATGATCAGTGAATAGGCGTACAGCAGCACGCTGAGCACCAGCGCCACGGCCACTTGTTTCAGCAGCACGCCGATGACCATCTCCACCCAGCGCACCGCGATCACCCGGCCGAAGCCCGGATGCGTCCCGATGATCAGGAAGAACGGCCCCGCTATCAGCAACAGCAGGAAGCCGAGCTTGAGGATGATCAGCGTGATGGCGATCAGCAGCACGAGAACACCCGCGACCAGCGCGGCGAACAGCGTGGCGAACCCGATCTCCATCCTGGAGGTCCACTGGTTGCCCTGGAACAGCGGGTAGACCGAAGGGTCGTGCGCCTTGACGGCGTTGGCGATGCCCACGTAGGTGGCCTGCTTGGCCTGGATCACATCGCTGGTCGGGGCCTCGTTGGCCGCGATCGACTGCGCCCACAGCAGCTGCCTGCCGTAGGTGTTGACCAGGGTCCGCCCGGTCTTCCCTGTGGCGTACTGGGTGGTGCCGAACTCGCCGTCCAGCCAGGGCTTGCAGACCAGCACGCTCCACAGCTCGTCAGCGTTCTGGTCCACCATGCCGTTGCCCTGGGTGAAGCCGAAGTTGCCCCCGCCCGGGCTCTGCGGGTCGCCGCTCTTGACCGGCACGCAGTTGGTACCGCTTGGGCTCGGCAGCTTGGAGAACGCCACGTTGAGCACCTGCGTCACGCCGTTGGATACCGACTGCCCGAGCCCGGTGAAGTCGGCGGGCCTGCCGATCAGCCAGATCGCCGCCGCGCAGGCGATCACCATCCAGATCGTGCCCTCGATGGTGCGGGTGGCACGCTTGCGGATCAGGCCGTGCCAGGCCATCCACATCACGCCGAGCAGCACCACCGGGACCAGGTAGGGGAAGTAGATCGCGTTGCCCAGGCTGGTGATCAGCTTGTTGACCACGCTGGCCAGCCAGCCGAGGATGCCGTTGCCCGCAGCCGATTGGTACACGGTGATGGTCACCCGGTCCACGGCCTTGGCCGCGTCGAACACCATGCCCGCGACGTTGTTGCCGATCAGTGACGTCATGTCCGAGCACTGCAGGCCATAGGCCGCCCAGAACTGCCCGGCCACGCCATAGTTGTCGTACAGGGTCTTGCCCTGCGGGCCGGTGCTGGCCGGCGGCCTGACGATCGAGTCGATGCCGCCGTTGGCCGGCTCGGGTTGCGGCACCGAGGGCTCGCAGATGTTGTTCAGGTCGCCGAGCAGGCCGCTCTGCCCGTTCTGGCACAGCCCGACCGCGCCGAGGATGTCACCGATCCCCGGCACCCCGCACACGCCGCCCGCGGGTTCGAGCCCGGGAGCCGAGGCGCCCGGCCCGGCCGGGACGGAGACGGCGCTGGCCGACGTCGGCTGGATCGCGGCCGACGCGGAGACCGCGGCGGCGGCCGAGAAGCCGAGCACGCTGACGAGCAGACCAAGTACCAGCAGTGACTTGCGGAGGACGGTTCTGGCCACTGGGGCTCCTGTGGGTCTGTAGTTCAGTGTGCGGGCGCGGCGCGGCCCTCGGGGGCCGGCTGCTGGCCGGCCTCCTCGGGTGCGTCGTGCTCGGGTGACCTGGGCCGTGTCGGGTTGGTGTCCAGCCACTTGCGAAGGTCGTCGGAGATCAGGTCAACGCCGATCCGGCCGACCCTGTTATCCAGGTCCCTGAAGATACATTCCCCGTTACCCAGGCCGCGCAGCACCGACTTGTGCTCGTCGGAAGGCTCGACCCCGAGCAGTGCCATGACGTTAGCGACTTCCACCCGTTCCGACGAACGGAACGCGAAGACCCCGGATATGCAGTTGGTCACCTGCTCGTTCAGCAGGTCCCCCGCGTTCTGCGACACCAGGATCAGCGCGGTGTTCCGGGACCGGCCCATCCGCGACACCTCGGGGATCAGCTTGGCCCCCTGTGGCGTCGAGGTGATGGCCCAGGCCTCGTCCAGGAAGATCGCCTTGGGTATCCGCGGCGCCATCCCGTTGAGCAGCCGCCGCGCGAACTGTGAAACCAGGTACAGCAGCGCCACCGACAGCCGCTGCTCATAGGAGAAGTCATCGCGGGGCACCCCCGCGTCCGGCAGGCTCAGCCCAGCCAGGGTGAACACCGTCGTCCACCCGGCCGCGTCGATCTGCTCCCCGCCCGAGGGCGCGAAGCACAGCCGGGCCAGCCGCATCTCCGACATCGACCGCAGCACCGCACCCAGGTTGCTGGCCGCCGGTGCCTCGCAGCTCTCCAGATACGCCACCACCTTGCCCAGGCTCGGCCGGTCCTGACTGGCCACCGCCCCGACCGCCTGGATCATCGCGCTTTCCCGCTCTTCACTCATCCGCGGCAACAGCAGCCGCAGCGTCTCGGTGGCCATCGTCCGCTTCTCAGCCAGATCGTCACCGAAGGAGAACGGGTCCAGCAGCCCCGGCGCCGCCGCGCCCAGCGGCAGCGTCCTGGCCTTGCGCCCCCGCGAGGTCAGCAGCCGCACCAGCGGCTCCGCATCCCCCTTGGGATCGATCGCCGCCACCGTCACCCCACGCAACGCCAGCTGCAGCAACAGCAGCAGCGCCAGCGTGGTCTTGCCACCACCCGGCTCGCCGGTGACGGCGATCGCGGTCGGCCGGTTGCGCGCCGCGGCCACCAGCGGATCGAAATGCACGACCGACCGGGCCCGGCCCAGCGTCTCGCCGATATACGGGCCGATCCACCCGGCTCCAGCCGGCGCGGCATCGCCCAGGTCCACCGTCGCCGTCGGCACCCCGCCCGCGATCGTGTACAGCGGCTGCCGCTGAGCGTAGGAGTTCAGCCGCACCCGGTCCCCGGGCAGCGACTCCCGCAGCAGCGAGAACTGATCACCGGTCGAGTTCACCAGATCGATCCCGATATCGCGGTAATGCTCGATCAGCGCCTCGGTCCGGCGCAGGCACAGCTCCCGCGACGGCCCGGTCACGATCAGCCGGTGCCAGCCATACACAAACGGCAGCCGCTCCTTGGTGATGCCGTGCTCCAGCATCCGGGCCGCCTCGATCTGCTCGGCCAGCGCGATCGGCGCCTCCACCCCCGCCTCCCTGATATGCGCGTCCATGTCCCGCGCATGCGCCAGCCGCCGCGACACATCCTTGCTCGCCTTAGCCGGCGGGATCAGCCTCATCCGCGAGCTGACCTCCACCGGGAACGGCAGCGAGTCAGCGAAATGCAGCCACGGCTCCCCATCCGGGAACGACATCACATCCGGAAACCTGGAGAACGACAGGAACGCCGTATACGAGGACCCGGACGGATGCTCCAGGCACAGCAGGTTCCGCCCGTTATGCACCTGCCCCTCGACCAGCGCCTCGATCTCCCCAGCCCCCCACCGGCGGCGCCGCGCCGCCGAGTCCGGCGGCTCCCCCAGCGTCCCGCGCAGCGTATGCCGGAACAGCCAGGCAATCTCATCGGAGTTCGCATGCCTGGCGGCCAGCGCGCTAGCCCCCAGCGCCCGGCCAAACCGCTCCGCGTGCTCGGTCCACTTGGCCACCTCCCCCTTGGGAACCGACTCATCCTCGATCCCCATCACCCGCTCACCCACCTGATAGGCATTGATAAACGAGGCCAGCACCCCACCCGAGAGCTGCGCCCGCATCCCCCGCTGACCCAGCCGCACCCCCAGGTAGATCTCCTTCGCCCAGAAGTCCTTCGCCCAGACGTGCCGGTACATCTCCTCCAGATACTCCAGCCACCCCGGCCCGTCATCGGAGGTGGCATCCAGCCCCGCCGCCCACTGCGCCGCCGGATACGACCGGTGCGCGATCCGCAGATGCACCTCCGCCTCAGGCATCCGGATCGCCGCCAGCGCCACCGTGATATTGGTCGCCAGCGCCTCCCGCTCATCTGGGGTGATGAACTCATACGGCACCGCAGGCAGCCGGAAATACGCCCACGCATGCGTCTCGGTCAGCAAAACCCGGTCATCGAAATACCGGACGCCGATCCGCGTCCGGGCCCGCGACCCGCGACTCTTCCCACTCACCGGCTAACCTCAGCCCCAGCCGCCAGCCCCGACACCACGACACCGGTCAGCGCGGTCAGCGCCTGCCGCGCCCTCAGCCGCAGCGGAGCCCCACCCGCGCACGGGCCATCGCCGGTGCCCAGCTGGTCCTCCCACGGCACCCGCACGATCGCCCGGCACCGGCCCACCACGATCGCCTCCGCCGACTCCACATCGGCCATGCTCCGCCCGCTCACCCCATTCAGCACCATAATCGCGTTCGCGGCCAGCCCACGATGATCATGAGCCTCCAGCCACTCCCGGGTCATCGACACCGCCCGCGGCGCATCCGAACTGGCCGGCGCCACCAGCACCAGCTGATCGGCGATCGCCAGCACCCGGCCCACCGCCGACGCACCGGGATCCACCAGGCTAACCGCATACCGCTGCGCCAGCAGATCACCGATCCGGCCAAAGTCCCGCTCCTCCAGCCCCCGCGCCCCAGGCGGCCCGCCGCCACCGCTGATCAGCTCCAGCCCAGGCCCGGCCGGGCTCATCCCGCCCAGCAGATCACCCACACTCCCCACCACCCCCGACTTCGCCCGCGCCACCAGGCAACCCTCACCCGGGTTCAGATCCAGCACACCCACCCGCTCGCCGCGCAGGCTGGCCAGCAGCCGGGCGACCATCAGCGTCGTCACCGTCTGCCCAGCCCCGCTCGTGCAGCCCAGCACCACCACCCGCCGCGGCCCCGGCAGCGGCAGCCGCGCCCGCGCCTTGTCCCGCTCCTCCTGGTCGGCCGGACCAGGCCGGCCAGGCCCATGCCCACCAGGAACCAGCGTCACCCGCTCATGCCAGCTACGCCCACGCGGCCCAGCCGGGCCACCCAGCACCCGCTCCACCGTCTGGGCCGGCCGCTCCTCCGCCCGGCTCCGCGCCACCGTCACCGCAGGCACTGGAGGCTCCGACAGCCCAGCACCAGCACCCGGCTCCCGGCTGTGCCTCCCAGCCACCTCAGGAGCAGGCGGCCGGGCGGGACCGGTAAACGCCGCCGGCTGCACCGGCTCACTGACCGGAGCTGCCGGAGCTGCCGGCTGCATGGGCCCACTTACCGGACCCGGCGCACCAGGGGCCGGCAGCGCGGGCTGTTCCGGAAGTGTGACCGCCTGGATAGGGCCGCTGGCGGGGCCAGCGTCGGCCGGGGCGGGCGGCGAGCTGGTCTTCGTGATGGCGAAGGGCAGCAGCAGGTCGCCGGCCGGGGCCGGGGTGGGCCTCTTCTCCGGTTGCGCCTTCTCGGCGTGGGAGACCTCGATGACCCTGGGCTTGCCAGGCGTCTCGTCAGCGGGCTTAGGTGTCTCGGGCCAGCTCCCCGGCCGCGCCCGCTTTGCCCAATCCGGCTGCTGGCCACGGCCCAGGGTTTGCTGGCCACGGGCCACGGCGGGCTTGGCCGGGCGGCGTGGCGCCCGGGAGAGCGTGGCCGCTGGTTCGCGGGGCCTGGTGTCCAGCGCGGGCGCAGGCCCGCCGGAAGGGGATACCGGGTCGCCGTGTCCTCGCTGCTGGACGAGGCTGGCCGGTGGTCCTTGCTGAACCGTGACCCGGCCGCCGGCCGCCGCTTGCGGCTGGGCCGGGGCTGGCCTGCGGTGCCGCGCCTCAGAGCGGCGTTTTGCGGCGGCTGACGTGGAGGCCCACTGCGGCTGGCCGGGCGCGGGGACCCGCGTTGGCTTGCGTGCCCTGCTGACCCCGGGCTTGCCGGCCGCTTCCTCGCCAGCTGTTTCTTTGCCAGCCGAGGCGCCGTTGACCGCTGCGGCGGGGGCGAGCTGCGCGGCCGCTGCGGGCCGCGGTGCCACCTGCCGGTGAGCGTGCCACACTTTGCCGGTGACCGTGATTTCGTCCTGCTCGGCGACGGGCGCCATTCTGCACCAGACGCCCGGTTCGCTGAGATAGCGCACCTGGGAGGCCAGCAGTTCGGGGAGGCGCTTGTTCTCCAGCACCGGCCTGGTGGCCAGCCAGGTGAGCGCCCACGGCGGCAGCACATAGAGCCAGAACAGGTTGTGGTTAAACGGTATCCCGATCAATGTGAGGAGGAGCACATAAGGCACCGTGATACCCGCGAACGCGATGATCTGGCCCAGCGGCAGCGGCATGGGAAGACGGAGATCATACAGCTTGTAGAGCCGCTTCTCGATGCGCCAGATATTCGTGTAGGTGGGCAGGTCCACGGGCAGGTGCTCCTTCCGCTCGGGGGCTGAGTTCAGTGAACCCCGAGCGCGTTCGCTATGCCCTGGGCGAGCGTGCGGATGATACCTGGTGTGTAGAAGATGACGGCGATCGCGATCGCGAGCACGATGAATTGCACGAACCGGGTTATCTCACGGGTGAACAGGAAGAAAATCGCCACGATGCCAACGATACCCAGGAACAGCGGGCCGAAAAGCCCTTGCAGATAACTCACCAGGCTGGAGGTACTGAGCGCGGCAGTAAATTCTGCGGCGATCGGATGGAACAACATCACACTAACCTTTCAGGGAAACTTGCGTCTGGCGGACGGGATGTCTGCATCTGGTGATCATGACTGCCCCCGGGGCTGACCCGAAGAAGCCCGAATGCTCAGCACATCCCAATTAGCATTCTGGCTCACCACGGTCATGTCATAGATCATTTGGAGCTGAGCCGGTGCAGACCCCGCTTTACCGGGGATCTGCCAGACGACGCTGACGGTGATGTGGCGGGTGTCGCCTCCTGCGGGAACGTAGACGGACGAGATCGACGAGAACGTCACCGCACCGCCAAGGCCAGTGACCGATGCCCCACGGGCCAGGAACCGCGCCATGGTGGCCGCGTCACCGCTCGCATAGGCCTGGAAGAAAGCCGGAAGCTGCGCGGTCAGCGCACGCTGGGCTGCCGGATCCGTGCTGGCAGTGGGAGCGGCGGCCGGGACCGCCTTGGCCGGCGGGGCCAGCCAGGCCGGCTCACCGGACACCACCAGCGCGCCACCCGACGCGTAGACCGGCACGCCGAGCTCCATCAGATGGCCGTTCACGGTGGCCAGCAGGGTCACCACGGCATGGTTGGCGTCGCGCACCTGGATCCCGGCGACCTGATCGGACTGCAGGGTCAGCGAACCCGCCCGGTTCCAGCCGAACTGGGACCCGGCGCCGGGCGGCAGGAACGCCGCGAGCTGCTGCGCGCGGGCGGGCGCGGTCGCCTGGCTGAAGTTCAGGTACACCGAGGCAAACTGCAGCGCGTACGCCTCGGCCAGGCTGGACGGGAAGCCGCCGGAGGACCCGGAAGCCGCAGCGGCCGGAGCACCGGATGACTTGGCGGGAGTCCTCTGATTGAGCGCGATCGCGATCACGCCCCTGGCACCAATCACGATCAGCACGGCCCATAGCAGGAAGCGCAGTACCCAGACAGCCCACCGCCCCCCTGCACCACGCCGGGCACTGGACGGGCTGGCCTGGGCGCCCATTGCCTGGCTGGACAGGGGATCGTGCATGTCAGACCCGCCATCGTGCACGTCCGACTGCGGACCGCGATCGAGGGTCGACCTACGAACCATTCCACCTCCGCCGCTCGCCCACCCGCGCGACGGAACGCGGGCGGCGCTGTTGCCGGCCTCGTGGACCATTGTGCGGCATGAGACCGCAGTACAACAGCCGGTTGCCTCAGCAGGCCCAGATTCGCGCTCACCACGGCGGGTAGCCCAGCCCGCCAGATTTGCGTGACCGCCGCTGACTCCATCGACAGCAGCGGGCCGCGAAAAGACCGCTACTGCGAGCTAACCTACCCGCAGGCGGCACCGGGGACACAGATCGTTTCACCCCGTGGCCTGGACGGCCGAGGGAGATCCGGCGTGTCAAAGGCGCATAACTACCACGTCCGCACGACCTGGACCGGCAACCGTGGCGAGGGAACAGCCGGATACCGCGCCTACGACCGGGACCACGAGGTGACCGCTGGCGCGGCTGACGGCGCTCCAGAGCCACCGCCGATCGCAGGCAGCTCGGACCCCGCGTTTCGCGGGGATCCCACCCGCTGGAACCCCGAGCAGTTGCTCACCGCCTCGCTGTCGCAGTGCCACATGCTGTGGTACCTGCACCTGTGTGCGGCCGCCGGGGTCGTGGTCACCGGATACTCCGACGAAGCGCAGGGCACCATGCTGGAGGCCACCGGCGGCGGCCGGTTCACCGAGGTCATACTGCGGCCACGCGTCACCGTGACCTCACCCGACATGATCGAGCAGGCGGTGAGCCTGCACGAGCAGGCCAACCAGAAATGCTTCATCGCCAACTCGGTGATCTTCCCCGTGCGGCACGAGCCCGTCGTGGTGGCTGGGGGGTCATCCTGATCCGTCTCGCCTCACTCTGCCTGCGCGGTGATGGCAGCGCGGGCCTGTGCCTCGTTCATGACCCTGGCGATGCCGAGTGTGGTCCAGCTGGAGCTCTCCTCGATCTCGTCGCGGAGCATGGCAGCCTGATACTCGATGGAGACCGGCCCGATGGCCATGAGCGCGGACTGTTCGTTCTGCATGATCAGCATGTAGTTCATGTCAGGATCTCTCCGCTTAGCTCCAGGGAAGTCTGAACAGGCACTCAGAATTGCGAAGGTATTTTGGACGCATGGAAGAGAATAGGGCCCGCCGCGTCACTGATGCGCTCCGAGACCGCGGCATCGATGCGCACCTGGACAAGGCGGGCGTCGGCGCTTACGGGGTGCGAGTTTCGCTCAGCGGTGGCCGGCAGGCCGTCTGGGGCCTGGAGGGCACCTCAGGTCTCGAAGCCGAAGTGCTGCTCGACGGCGACCTGGTCGGCTTTGTGCCGTGCGTCCCCGGCTCGGAAAACTTCGACGAGGCCCAGGTCGTAGACGCCATAGCCCGGGCCGACTACAACCGGCCGGAGGGCCGGGAACGTCCCACCGCGCCGCCGCCGAAGACCGCGCTGCCGCGGGAGGGCGGGGTATTCCGCCGCTTCCTTGGCGGCTTCCGGTACGACTCGGAGCCGGACAAGCCAGCCCGCGGCAGCTTCCGCCACGACACGAAGGGCGACTAGCCAGCACCAGCCGCGCGCAGCGACCAGATCCAGCCGATGGGGCGCAAGCCGGGACTGGCGGCGAGTCGCTGCGCGGAGTCGTCCTCGTCCGGCGTGCTGTAGAACAGCGGGCGGTCGTCTCGCTTTCGCATCACGGTCGCCCAGGCCGCCATGGCCGCGGCCTTGTATCCGGTCCCTGTGGACCGTGGGCCTGCCCAGATGCCGGCTTCGGCTCCTGCCGCTGAGTCCCGCGACGTGTGGCAGATGCTGAGCACTTCGGCCTGGTCGAGAAGCATTGCCCAGGGACCGAGTGCACCGGTGAGCAGGGCGTCCCATTGCGCGGGCGCCCAGTCCGGCGGCCGGCGGGTACCGGCCTGTCGCACGTCGGCAGGGGCGGTCGAGTCGGCCACGGTCGCGCCGACTGGGATAGCCGGCAGCGATTCGATCAGGAATCTCGGGCCGCCGCGCACCTCAGCGGTGATTCCGGCCGCCGCCAGCAGCGGCAGCGTGGACGTCAGCGCTGGGCGCAGCTCGTGGGCTGGCAGCGCCTGCGTCCATGAGCCCAGTACATGCCGCAGCGATTCAGCTAGATCATCATCGAGATCGGCGCGGACGAACATGTGGTGATCCGCCGCCGAGATGGCTACCGCACACAGCGGTGGTTCCGCGTACCGGCCGAGGGAGTCCGTGCCCCACAGCACCTGCGTCGCGGCCAGCAGCAACTCCAGATCCGGATCGCCGTCACCGCGAGGCATGAGCAGCATCGCTCAGGATCGCCCTGGCGGCGGCGGCCAGGCTGATCGTCGCGGCCACGTCCGGGTCGCTGGCCGTGGGCTGCAGCACGACGGTCGTCGCCCCGGCTTCGGCGAACGAGCGGACGACCCGGGCCACCTGCTCAGGCGGCCCAACGGCGGCCCGCTCCGGCAGCGGCAGCGCCGACTCGGGAAGCTCGGCCTCGACCCGTTCCCTGGCGTCCGGTCCGTCCGCGCACAGCAGGTACACGACAACCTCGTGCGGCTGGGCCGCTGCCGCCGTCGCGATCGCCTGGCGGATGCCAGCCAGTGAGATTCCCGCATCCAGCACCATGCCGTCGGCTATCTCCCCCGCCAGGGCAATGGTCTTGGGGCCCCGTGCGCCGATCAGGAGGGGCGGAACGTCCTGCGGCGGCCAGTCCAGGGCAACGTGGTCGAGGCGAACGTACTCGCCAGCGACGGTCACGGTCTGCCCGTGCAGCAGCGCACGGACCGCCGTCACCCATTCGCGCAGCAACGTCATGGGAGAGGAGGCGCGGGCTCCCACCTGCTCCATCCAGGAGAGCACGCCGTGCCCAGCGGCGGGGACGAAACGGCGGGGAAACAGCCGGGCGAGCGTCGCGATCTCCATGGCCGCCAGGGCCGGGTTGCGGAACGGCACCGGCATCAGCCCCAGCCCGATCCGCAGCGATCCAGTCCAGCCGAGCGCCGCGGTCGCGCTGGTGAGACCGCCTTCGAGGAAGCAGTCCTCCCAGAGCCAGACATCGTCGAGCCCGGCCGCCTCCGCCGCGCCCACATAGTCACGCAGCCGCTCAGGCGGCAACTGCGGGCGGAACACAACCCCAACCCTCGGGGTCTTGCCGGCAGAACCCACGACGCCTCCAGCAGCAGGTGATTACACGTTGAAGCGGAACTCGACGACGTCGCCGTCCTGCATGATGTAGTCCTTGCCCTCGATGCGGGCCTTGCCTGCGGCGCGGGCGGCGGCGACCGAGCCCGCGTCGATCAGGTCCTGGTAGCTGATCACCTCGGCCTTGATGAAGCCGCGCTGGAAGTCCGTGTGGATGACGCCCGCCGCCTCGGGCGCGGTCGCACCGGCCGGGATCGTCCAGGCGCGCGCCTCCTTCGGCCCGGCGGTGAGGAACGTGGACAGGCCAAGGGTGGCGAAGCCCACCCTGGCGAGCTGGGCCAGGCCGGGCTCGCCGAGGCCCAGCTCGGCCAGCATCTCGGCGGCGTCCTCCACCGGCAGCTCGGCAAGCTCGGCCTCTGTCTTGGCGTCCAGGAAGATCGCCTCGGCGGGCGCAACCAGGTCGGCTAGGCGCTTGCGCAGGGCCTCGTCGCCCAGTTCAGCTTCGTCCACGTTGAACACGTACAGGAACGGCTTGGCGGTCAGCAGCTGCAGTTCGCCCAGGGCGGCCAAATCGAGACCGGCCGGGCCGGCCGCGGCGGACAGCGGCTTCCCGTCGTTCAGGAGCTGCTGCACCGTAACGGCGTCCTGAGCAAGGCGCACCCGGTCGGCGTCCTTGGAAAACTTCGTCTCCTTGGCCAGCCGGGGGATGGCTTTGTCGAGGGTCTGCAGGTCGGCCAGGATCAGCTCGGTGACGACCGTTTCTATGTCGCGCTGCGGCTCGACGTCGCCGTCCACGTGGCTCACGTCCGGGTCGGTGAAGACGCGGATCACCTGGCAGATCGCGTCGGTCTCGCGGATGTGCGCGAGAAACTGGTTGCCCAGGCCCTGGCCGGTGGAGGCGCCGCGGACCAGGCCCGCGATGTCCACGAACCTGACGGTGGCGGGGACGATCCGGGCCGAGTCGTACAGCTTGCCCAGCTCGGCCAGGCGCGGGTCGGGGATGCCGACGATGCCGACGTTCGGCTCGATGGTCGCGAACGGGTAGTTGGAGGCCAGGGCCCCAGCCCTGGTCAGCGCGTTGAAGAGGGTTGACTTGCCGACGTTCGGCAGTCCCACGATCCCAATGGACAAGCTCACCGGGCGAGTCTATGGGAGGGTCGCGCCGCGATTGTTCGCGCTTCAGGGACGTTGGCCAGGCACCGCCGTTCGGCGATCTTTTTCTTTTTACTGAAAAAAATTTTGATTTTATGGCTTTAACGGCCCCAGCCCACGGGGAGCCGGGGCCCGCGCTGGGTCAGGATTTCGCCGGAACCATGACGGGATCGCGCCTGCCGCAGCGTGGCTACGGTGGGGCGGATTCACGGCACTCAGCGTGTCAAACTGGAACTGTCGCTGTGAGCTGCGAGCATTGCCAGAATGGACGCGATCACGCTGTTTGCCGGGCTCGCACTCGGTATCTTCCTCGGGGCGGCGATCGGATTCTTGCTCGCCCGCAACCGGCAGGCCGCCGCCATGGCCGACCTGACCGTTCAGGTCAGCACCGCCGAGCAGCGCGCGCGGGCGGCTGAAGACAGAGGTGCGCTGGCCGAGCGCTCCGCCCGGGACAAAGCGGCGCTGATCGAAGGCCAGCTTGCCGAGCGGTTCCAGGTCCTGTCCGCGCAGGCACTGGACGCGAGCACGGCGCGCTTCCTGGAGATCGCGGAGGGACGCTTGCAGACCGCCAACGCAAACGCGGCGGGTGAACTGGACAAGCGGCGCCTTGCGGTAGAGCACCTGGTCAGCCCGCTCAAGGAGACCTTGACCAGGATGGAGGCGCAGCTTCGCGAGTCGGACGCGGCGCGCCGTTCCTCCCACGCCGCGCTCACTGAGCAGGTCGGCATCGCCAGGGAGAGTTCGGAACAGCTCCGGGTCCAGACCCAGGCGCTGGTCACCGCGCTACGGCGCCCGGAAGCACGTGGCCGGTGGGGCGAACTGCAGCTCAAGCGCGTGGTCGAGCTGGCCGGGATGAGCGCCAGGTGCGACTTCGACGAGCAGGTCAGCGCGGCCACCGACGATGGCCTGCAGCGCCCGGACCTGGTCGTCAGGTTGGCTGGCGGGAAGAACATCGTGGTGGACGCGAAGGTGTCGCTCGCCGCCTACCTGGAAGCCGCGGAAACCAGCGATGAGGACGTCCGGGATGCCCGGCTCGGCGCGCACGCCCGGCATCTGCGCGAGCAGGTCGACCGGCTGGCCGCCAAGGCGTACTGGACCGCGCTCAGCCCGGCACCCGAGTTCGCTGTCCTGTTCATTCCCGGCGAGGCCTTCCTCGCGCCCGCGCTGGAGCGCGACCCCGCGCTGCTGGAGCATGCGCTGTCGCGGCGCGTGCACATCGCGACGCCCACCACGCTGGTCACCATGCTGCGGACCGCACAGTACGCCTGGCAGCAGGAGGCCCTGTCCGAGAACGCCCGGGCCGTGTTCGACCTCGGCCGGGAGCTGTACGACCGGCTAGCCCAGATGGGTAAGCACATGGATCACCTGGGCCGCGCTCTCACCAACTCGGTGTCCACCTACAACAAAACCGTTGGGTCGCTTGAGGGCAGGGTGCTGGTCAGCGCCAGGAGGCTGAACCAGCTCGGCGTGGTCGAGTCCGAGCTCGAGCCGCCGCAGATGGTGGAGGAGACGATCCGCGCGCTGTCCGCACCGGAACTGGTCGCGGACTCCGGTTCGGACCGGCCGGAGCTTGTCGCTGCCGCGCTGAGCTGGCCAGCTGTGGAAGCGCAGGAAGCGGACAGCACGCCGCAGCAGCGCGCAGCCAGCACCTGACGATTTCACCCGGCCGTGCGGTCCGCACGGCCGGGTGAAACTACCTCATTCCCTCATCACCCAGAGGACTGCCCGAGGACGGAGGCTGTCGCCGGCGCTGACGCCGGCGCCGACCGCCGCCAGTGAGAACGGCCCACCAGGAAGGCGAGGCCGTACAGCACGGCCACCAGGATCAGCAGCCAGCGGTACCCGAAGATCATCGACGTGTACTCGAGGATCCCGCCTACCATCGCGCCGAGCAGGTTGGCCCCGAACGCCAGCGTCGAGTCGCCGGTATCGCGGAACCGCTGGGCGAACACCACGTTGGCGATGAAGATCGGCGTGAAGGCGAGCAGCACGGCCACGATGAACCGTGGTATTGCCGGCCACGACAGCAACGAGTCGAGCGGGACGAGCCAGGCCACGAGGAGCGCAGCGAGCAGCGCTCCGTAGAGCGGGATCGGTCTGCGGATCGTTATACGGCGGGAGACTTCCACCGCCGCGAAGACGGCGACGAGCACTCCCGCGGTCACCAGCGCGTTGACGAACCACGTGGTACCGAACAGCAGCGCGAACTGGACGATGGACTTGGTCTCGAGCAGCATGAACGCCGAGCCCATGAAGAACAGGTCCACGTAGCCCTTGCTCCTGCGGACCGGCCCAGAGGTGAGCCCCACCGCCAGGAACGAGGCCAGCAGGATGAGGCCCAGGGTCAGCAAGTAATAGCTGGGGATGGCATTGCCGTCCAGGTACACGAACGGGTGATCGTCGGTAGCCGGCGGAAGCACGTTCGCGGGCTTGTGCCATACCTGGCAATTCAGCTCCGACGGGTTGTCGCTGGCCGTGAGCATCGAGAGGGGGGAGTAGCTGGTGTCGAGGCACGGGGAATGCCCGAAGGCCTGCGCGACGGTATTGGCCAGGCGGTTCTTCAGCCACCCCGTCCGGTAGTAGTTGTACATGGCGAAGGTTCCGTCGCTCGGGTTGAGGTCGGCCTTCGCGCTCTGCACGGCTTGCAGGGTGAACAGGTAGCTTTCCAGCCGCAGCGAGGACTGGCCAGCCACCAGGGTCAGCGAATCGGGCAGGGCGAACAGGATCATGTCGTACTTCTTCTTGGTCTGTTCCAAGAAGGCCCTGCCATCGTTGATATAGACGGAGACCCGCGAGTTCGCATACGGCTGATCCGGGTTCAGCTGGACCCCCAGCTTCTGGATCTCTGGGTCGATTTCCACGGCGTCGACGTGCTTGGCCCCCTCGCGCAAGGCGTCCGCCACGTCGTTGCCGGTCCCGGCGCCGATCACCAGGACGTTGTCGAGCGTGTTGGAAGGTGCCTGCCGGTAGGGAATGGAGTAGAACGGCAACTGCTGCCTGGACGCCTGAATGGTCTGGTGCGGAACTCCATTAGCGTCGATAACGTAGTTGCCGCTCTTCAGCTTGACCACCGCAAGCCGGTAGTAAGGCGACCACAGGTTGGTGGACGTGAAGGTTTCGGCGCCGAGCATGCCCGCGATGCCCAGCACCGCCACGATCTGAATGATGCCGATGCGCTTGGTGTAGAGCAGGCAGAAGACCGCCACGACGACGAGTCCCCAGGCCAGTGGCTTGGCATTCAGGAACGAGAGCAGGGAGAACGCCGCGATTCCGAGGAGGCTGCCGAAGATGTCCAGCCGGTAGGCGTCCAGCGGCCGGAACTGGACGAAGGTCCGCGCCACGCCCTGGCCGATAAAGGCCATGACCACCGCGACGACCAGGAAGACGACAGGCAGGGTTTCCCAGACGGGAAGGCCGGTCGTCTTCAGCGAGGTGAAGAAGATCAGTTTGTTTCCCGATCGGTTGATCTGGACCGGGAACACCAGAACATAAAGGATCAGCAGCGCCAGGGCGACCGGGGCCAGGGGGAATAGGTTCAGCCGCGCCTTGGCGGTCAGGAACCCTACGCCGATGCCCAGGAAGCTGCCCAGCAGGACGAAGTTCGAGAAGTACGAGAGATAGACGATGTTCGCGCCCGTCCACCGGATGAGCGCAAGCTCGACGAACAGCATCAGGAAGCTGAGGGCGATAAGCCTGAACGGGCTGGCGGACTGTGCCGTCCCGTCTTCCGGTTTACCGGTGGATCTGACTGGAGACCAGAGCGCTTCTCTTCCCAGCAGCACGGTCAGCCACGGCCGGGGCCTGGGCGTTGCTGACGACGGTGCTGTTACTGGTGGGGATAGCTTGCTCTCGGAGTCAGGGGTCATCTTTGACTGGCCCTTTGCTTGTAGTTGGCGATCTGGCATGGCCAGTTCGCCCGGTTTACGGTGTCTTGCGGCGCCCTCATCGGGTCAAACTACTGCCTCGCCTTGGATCGGGGGCGGAACCCGGCGAATGAGACGCCCTTCGGTGCTCCTTGCTATCACCTAACTACACTTTGCTATCACATGGGCTACGCTTGATCGATCTGAGCGCCGAGAATTGCGTGCCTGCGTAGCTGCCTCTGCGGGGGTTAGAGGGGTCAGATGGCGAGTACCACGGAACCGGCGGCACAAACCCGCAGCGGTTAAGCGGCGTAGGTGCGGATGACCTGAAGGGCCGCGAGGGCGTGCGGACCAGTCAGCCGAAGCCCAGCTTGTTCTGGAGTCAGCCGCCGGGCAGCGACGCGGCAGAACGCTCCGGCTGGACCGCTGATCGCGGACCCGGCATCCAGCGCCCCATACTGCCACACAGTGCCGCCATCCGGCGCGGTTAGCTCGCACGACACCTCGGCCGGATCCTGTCCGGCCAGGGCAAAGGCGTAGGGCAGCGTGCGATGGGCCAGCCAGGCAATGTGGCGCAGCCGGCCGGTATCGGGGAAGTCGAGGCCAAGCGGCCCGGCGATGTCCAGGCCATGCGCCCAGTGTTCGGCCAGCCGGGTCGTCGCCAGCGTGGCCGGCTTCAGCGGCGTCTCCACCCAGCGCAACGGCTGCTGCGGGCCGGCCGAGCGCAGCGCAGCGAGCGCGGCGGTCCTGGCCTCGCGCCAGCGGCGCAGGACCAGGCCGGGCAGGGTTCGTTCCACCTGCACGGCCTGCGCGGCGAACTCGTCCACGGACAGACCGCTAGGGCGGTTGGCCAGACTGGTGGCGGATCGGCCGGGCTGACCGCTGGCGATCACGGCACCAGAGACCACGGCACTGGAGACCACGGCTTCCTCGCTCTGGGCGAGATGCAGTACTACATCGGCGATCGACCAGCCAGCCGCGCCGGACGGCGACGCCCACTGGGCGTCGTCCAGGCCGGCCAGAATGCCGTCAAGCCGCTGCTCCTCGGCCTCGAGGTCATCAAAGATCGCCATGCCAGGACTATCTCACGCCCGCATACGGCCAGCTCCGGTCGGCATACCGGGCCGATTCGGCTGGCTTCAGGCTCGGCGGAGACTGCCCTGGGGTTGCGCTAGGTGGAGGCTGCTCCAGGGCGGGTGCGCAGCTCGCGCGGCAGGGCGAACACCATGTTCTCCTCGATCGCCTCGACCTCTTCGACGCTGCCGAAACCGAGCCCGGCAAGTCGCTCCAGAGCGCCGGTCACAAGTTCCTCGGGGACCGAGGCGCCGCTCGTCACGCCCACACAGTCCGCGCCGTCCAGCCATTCCTCCCGGATGGCCAGGCCATTCTCGACCAGGTAGGCGGCCCTTGCACCCGAGTCCTTGGCCACTTCGACGAGACGGACCGAATTGGAGGAGTTCGGTGAGCCGACCACCAGGACGACGTCGCAGTCGGCGGCGATTCGCTTGACCGCCGCCTGCCTGTTCTGCGTGGCGTAGCAGATGTCGTCGCTGGGCGGGTCGAGCAGCAGTGGGAACCGCTTGCGCAGGGCCGCGACGGTCTCAATGGTCTCGTCTACCGAGAGCGTTGTCTGGGACAGCCACACGACCTTGGCGGGGTCGCGCACCTGCACGCTGGCCACGTCGCCCGGGCCGTCCACCAGTTGGACATGCGAGGGTGCCTCGCCGGTCGTGCCTTCGACCTCTTCATGCCCCTCGTGGCCGATGAGCAGGATGTCGTAGTCGTGTGTGGCGAACCGCCGGGCCTCGCTGTGCACCTTGGTGACCAGCGGGCACGTCGCGTCGATCGCGTTGAGGCTACGCAGCGCGGCCTCCTCACGCACCTGTGGGGCCACGCCGTGCGCGGAGAAGACGACGACCGCTCCCTCCGGCACCTCGTCCGTCTCGTCCACGAAGATCGCGCCGCGCTGCTCCAGGGTGCGGACGACATGCGTGTTGTGCACGATCTGCTTGCGAACGTAGACGGGAGATCCGTACCGATCCAGTGCTCTCTCGACAGCCTGCACGGCACGGTCGACCCCCGCGCAGTATCCACGGGGCTTGGCGAGCAGGACACGTCGGGTAGTTACGGCCATGCGTCCATGGTATGAGGTCGGCCGCCCGGGCCTGTAGGCTCGTGTCCCCGGTACGGCTATATGTCACCAACCGGGTTGCGGCACCATGGCCTGAGGCGCCCGGTAACCAGCGGTGACCCCCGAGGAGAGATCAGCCATGCGAATCCCGCAGACACCTGAACGCATCAAGGAGGCCCCGGCACAGGCTCTGCGGGCTGTTTTTGCCGGCGTCGGCCAGGTTTTGCTGATGACCGAACGTATCCGTCGCAGGGCCATCGGTCAGGAACACTCTCACGCGGTGTCCGCGGGAGCGCCCGCCACGCGTGATGCGCCAGCTCCAGTGCAGGATAATGGTGGTCAGGCAGCCACTCTGGGAGCAGACCAGACCGACCAGGTCAAACCGGTCACTGCCGGCACGAGCGCCACGGCCAGCACCACGAAGGCAAGCACAGCGAAGACCGGCACGGCCAAAGCGGAGCCAGCCAAGGCCAAGGCCAGCCGCGCCAAGGCAGGCAGCGCTAAGAGCACCGCAGCGAAGACCGGCACGGCGAAAGCCAGTTCATCCAAGGCTGCTGCCTCCACAAAGCCGAGCAGTGCTAAGGCGGACACTGCGCCCGCCACACCTGCCCAAGCCGACCCCGCCCCGCCAGCCGACCCCGCCCCGCCAGAGGTTCGCGGCACCGCCGTTCTGCCAGTGCCGCACTACTCCGAGCTGTCGATCGCTTCGCTCCGCGCCCGCCTGCGTGGCCTCAACATCACCCAGGTCCGCGATCTGCTCACCTATGAACGCTCCCACGAGGACCGGGCGAACGTGATCGCCATGTTCGAGCGCCGCATCGCCAAATTGGAAGAATCAGAAGGCGCCGATCCGGCAGCTGGCTGAGCGGCATGCCACTCGAGACCTCTGCGGAGTCACCCGTCCCCGTACGGACCATGCTCCGGCTGGTCGGTGACTGGATCACCAAGCTGGGCCGGATCTGGGTCGAGGGGCAGATCGCCGAGCTGAACAGGCGGGGCGGCACGGTCTTCGTGACGCTCCGCGATCCGCTGGCTGCCGTATCGGTTCGTGTCGTCTGCCCGCGCACCGTATTCGACGTGACCGACCCGCCGCCGGGGCCAGGTGCACGAGTGGTCGTCTGGGCGAAGCCCGATTTCAACGCCACCCGCGGCTCGTTCGCACTCAGCGCCCTCGAGGTCAGGCAGGTGGGCATCGGCGAGCTGCTCGCCAGGCTGGAGCGATTGCGCAAGGAACTGGCCGCCGAAGGCCTGTTCGCCACCGAGCGCAAGCGCAGGGCACCCTTCCTGCCACGCGTGATTGGCCTGATCTGTGGCCGTGAGTCCGCCGCCGAGCGCGATGTGCGCCGCACGGCGGCCAACCGGTGGCCAGCGGTGCGCTTCCGGGTCGAGCAGGTGGCCGTGCAGGGCAGTCAGGCCGTGATGGAGATCATCGAGGCCCTTGGGAAACTAGATGACGACCCCGACATAGACGTGATCATCATCAGCCGTGGCGGTGGGTCGGTGGAGGACCTTCTGCCGTTCTCTGACGGGGCGCTCGTCCGTGCCGTGGCCGCCTGCCGGACGCCCGTGGTCAGCGCGATAGGACACGAGCAGGACAGCCCGCTGCTCGATTTCGTCGCCGATGTCCGCGCATCCACGCCGACGGACGCGGCCAAGCGTGTCGTACCCGATGTCGCTGAGCAGATCGCTCTCATCGATCAGTTGCGTGGACGTGCCCGGCGCTGTCTGTCAGCCAAGATCGATCGCGAACGGGCCTGGCTGGCGGCGGCCGTCTCCCGGCCCGCTCTCGCCAGCCCGGTGCGCGAAATAGAAAGACTAGAAGAGAAAATCAATATTTTGACCGAACGGACACTCCGTGGAGTTTCCGCTCAGCTCGGCCACGCTGCGAAGGATCTAGAGCACACCCGGGCCCGGCTGCTCACGCTCTCCCCGGCCGAGACGTTGCGCCGCGGATACGCGATCGTCCAGCAGGTAGATGGCAGCGTGGTCCGGACTGCGGCACAGGTCACCGGCGGCGAGAAGCTGACGGTCCGGTTCACCGACGATCAGCTCACCGTCACGGTCGGCCAGGCTGAGACGAGCGGCGCGTAGCCAGCTATTTCAGGCTGGACAGGCAAACGAACGTAGTTACCAGGGGCGATAGGCGCAGCAGCTCGGGCATCGAGGGTGTGCGCGAAAATGTCGTACCCATCGCCTAGCTTCGGGCAGGACAGCAATCCCCTCTCTGACCTGTGGAGGTGACCCCGATGACCGCTAGCCAGCCCGCAGACGGGTCCGAGCCCGCACAGGCAGGCGGGCTTTATCCGGCTCCACCTTCCGCGGAGGAGATGGCTGAGCAGGAGGCGATCCTTGCCGACTACCTGGCAGCCATCGGTGACGATCTTGAGCCGCCCGGCGAGTGTGAGGCGTTCCTGCACGATCCAGACATCGAGTCGCCAGCAGAGCAGGACGGGCCTACCACCAGCGACGATGAGCTGATCACTCACGATGGCACCGGCCCGGGCGGGCCGGGGTTCGAGTCCGGTTCGGTGCTGGACCTGATGCCGCCGGGGCCCGTGCTGATCCGGGCGCTTGATGACGTCGAGCGACAGGGGCTGGACCAGCTGTCCGATAACGAACTCGCCGGGGTGATCCTGGCCTTCCGGCGGCTGGAATCGCGGGGTGCGGCGGGAATGCTGGCCGGGGTCGCCGAGCTGGACCGCCGTCGGCAGGCAACCGGGGACTGGCGGGTGACCAAGCACATCGACGGCGAGATGGCCATCCTGCTGACCATGACCCGGAGATCAGCGAGCACGCTGCTGGAGTTCGCCGCCAGCTTGTCCAGGCTGCCAGCCACCGCCGCGGCGCTGGCGGCCGGGCGCATTGACCGGGTGAAGGCAAACCTGATTGCTTACGAGACCGGACTGCTGGACGCGGACCTGGCCGCTGCAATAGAACTGCTGGTCATCGAGGACGCGCCGACGCTGACGACCGCTGGGCTGCGGGCCCGGCTGCGCCGCGCTGTGCTGGCAGCCGATCCGGAGGCAGCCCGGCGTCGCGTGGAACAGGCCCGACAAGATGCCAGGGTAGAGCTGTCCGATGAGCGATCCGGTGGCACTGCCGCACTGGCCGGCCGGGACTTGCCGGTAGCCGGAGCGCTAGCAGCCGATCAGCGGATCAATGCCGCCGCCAAGGCACTGAAAGCTGGTGGAGCGAAGGCGACATTGCCTCAGCTCCGGGCCGCCGTGTTCCTGAGCCTGCTCACCGGAGCCGACGCGCTCGAGTTCCTCCCAGCCGCGGCCCAGCCCGCCCCAGATGCCGAACCAGCGGCCCAGCCCGCCCAGGATGCGGAACCAGCAGACGGGCAGGTACCCGCCTCCAAGCCGACGTTGCGTGGTTCGGTGCATTTGACAATGCCGCTGGCGACCTGGCTGGGAGCCGCCCGTTCGCCGGGTGAGATCGCTGGCTTCGGGCCCGCCAGTGCCGAGACCTGCCAGGAGCTGGCCGACTGGATCGCCCAGAATCCGGGTTCCCGGTGGTGTGTGAGCGTGACCGACAAGGCAGGCCACGCAGTGGGACACGGATGTGCCCGGCGACCGCCGCCACCAGCGACTGACACCGCTCGCCTGGCCGCCTGGCTGGCCCGCCTGAAGATCAGGCCCATCGAAGCTGGGACCTGCACGCACGCTCGCGAGGTCCCGGGCTACCGGATCCCCGAGTCGCTGCACCACATCGTGAAGATCCGGCAGAAGACCTGCTCCAACCCGGTCTGCGCCTGGCCAGCTCAGTTGTGCGACGACGACCACACGTTGCCTCACGGCAAAGGCGGGCGGACGTGCGAATGTGATCTTGGACCGGTTTGCCGGACCTGCCATCAAGCCAAGCAGGCTCCGGGCTGGCGCCTGGAGCAACCGTCGCCTGGCGTCTTGATCTGGCAGCCTCCCCATGGTCGCCGCTACACCGTAAAGCCCGGCGTCTATCCCACATAGCTGACGAACGGAGATGAATGACATGACAAGTGAGCCAAGGATTGTGACGCGGGAGGAGCAGCCCTACGTCGGCCTTCCGCTGACGGTAACAATGAGTTCACTGCCGCAAGCCATCGACTCGACCTTCCGGCGCATCTTCGCCTGGCTGGGAGAACGTGGGATCGCTCTAGCCGGCCCGGCCTTCCTCCGGTTCCTGGTGATCGACATGGAGGCGGATCTGGAGATCGAACTGGCAGTGCCGGTCCAAGCGGGAATCGAGGGTGACGAGCAGATCAGGGCTGGCGTGCTGCCAGGCGGACGGTATGTCTCACTACTGCACACTGGCCCGTATGACCAGCTCATAGCGGCAAATAAGGCCCTTCAGGATTGGGCCGAACAGCAGAGCGTGTCGTTCGACTCGTGGGATACCGGTCATGGTTCGGGATGGCGCAGCCGCTTTGAGAGCTATATCACCGATCCATCGACTGAGCCCGATCCGTCCAAATGGCAAACTGAAGTTGCCTACCTCATCCGTGAATGAAGCCTGCGCGGGCACCGCAAGGGGCCATGCCCCTCTCCCATTGGATAAGTTGGGTCCGTGAATCAGTCGCTCTCCTACGAGCAAGCACGTGACGAACTCGTCGACGTGGTCAAGCGGCTTGAAGCCGGTGGGCTCAGCCTCGAGGATTCGCTCGATCTCTGGGAGCGAGGCGAGCGACTGGCCGCGATCTGTGCCGAATGGCTGGAGGGCGCCCGGGCCAGGATCGCCACCGCCATGGCGCAGCGCTCCGACGGCCAGGGAACGAGCGAGGCGGAGCCAAAGACCGGCAGTCCGGCTCGGCAAGGTTCGGCCGAGGACGCCGCGCCCTTCTAGCAAGCGGCGCCAGCACCTGCCGAGCAGCACCTCTAGCGTGCAGCGTCGCGCCCCAGGCACTAGGCCCGAGGCGCGACGCGACGTTGGACAAGCTGCTGGCCGCCCGCCCGCGGGTCAGCCCGCTGGCAAGGCCAGCCCGCCAGGTTAGCCCGCTGTCCGGGCCAGCGCGGGCACGAAGTCCGGCGCGAAGATCGTGCCGACACCCGACGCCAGGTCGTACCCCGGACCAGCCGCGAACCCAGTGATCGTGTGCTCCTTGCCACCCTGGCTGAAGCTGACCGTGTTGTTGCCTTCCTTGACGTCCACGAGGCCACTGTTGTGGTGGGCGAGCATGACGTAGAGCGCCGGGTTGATCACGCCGAGCGGGTGACCGGCGGCCTGGTCGGCCAGGGCGACGATGCCAGCAAACAGCGGCGCGGCCTCACTGGTACCACAAACCTCAGTGAACCCAGCCGGCAGCCCCTTGAACCCAACATGGATGATCACGGAGCCGTCGCAGGCGGCGCTCATCGAGATGTCCGGAACCCCGCGGCGGTTACCGGTCGCGCCCGCCACCCCAGCCTGATACGAGGGCCGCAGGAAGATGGCCGACTTGCCACCGCCGGTGGCCAGCGGGTTCGGCCCGGGATTCCCCTCGAAGATCTTCTGAGCGTTGACGTTGAACGTGTCGTTCCACACGTTGTCCGGGTCTGTGCGCTTACCGGCGGCGTTCAGGTGCAGTTGAGTGCCACCCACCGCGGTGACCAGCGGGTCGGAGTCAGGCCAGTTGATGGTGGGGTGCAGGAAGAAGTCGTTCCCGAACCGGTGAACGTTCGCGACGCCATCGTCGCCGGTCGAGGCGAGCACGGTGATGCCCGCGGCCGCCGCCTGGACGTAGGGGGTGCGCAGCCGCAACAGTGCCTGCGCAGTCGCGAAGCTCTGCTCGGTGGCGCCGAAGCTCTGGCTGATCACATCGCCGAGGTGATGCTGGATCACGAACTCCTCGGCCTTGACGATCTGCGGGAAGCCGCCGGTGCCCTCGGTCTCGGAGATCGGGGTCTCGACCAGCAGGATGTTGGCATCCGGGGCGACCATGTGCGAGTACTCCACGTCCAGCGTGGTCTCGAAGGCCCAGTTGATCCGGGTACCGGTCGGCTGATAAGGCGGTACCTTCCCGGCTGGCTGGATGATCTTCAGCGACGGCGGCGCCGGGATGTGGAAGCTGCGGTCGAACGTGGCCAGGTCCTGACCGATTGTCGGGGAGCCGAACGGGTCCACGATCATGATCGTCTGCCCGGCGCCGTCGATACCCTTGGCGTAGAGCTTGGGCAGCCCGTAGGCCTGGCGGAGCTGGAATGGCTGGTAGCAGGCGATCTTGAGCTGGGCTTCGCACTGCGCGGTTGTCGGCGGCGCCGAAAGCGGGGTCGCCTTGAGCGGGATCACGCCGGGACGGACCGCGACCGCCGCCGAGGCCGAGGCCGCAACCAGTTTGGCCGCGGCCGGCTTAGCCGCAGCCGGGCCGGCCAGGGCCAGTGGAGTCCCGCCCGTGGCGGCACCGAGTGAGGCGACGGTCGCCGCAGCGGCCACCACCGCCAAGAGGCGCCTTCTACGCATGCTGTCTCCCAGATCGTCGGCATGACCAGGCGAAGCCACCCGGCCCCGCGCGACGGTAGCACTAGGTAAATCACGTTATGGCTCGTAGTTAACGACAATCCGGTTAAGAGGGACCGGAAAACGGTGCCTCCGCACCCGGCGATACGCAGGAAGCGGAGGCTCCGTGACGCGCCGTCGAACTCGCACGCCGGTCGGGTGACCCGCCTAATGCAGGTAGCTCACCACCACATCGGCCGCCTTCACATAGCACAGGCGGTGGTTGTAGACGATCTGGTAGTAGAGCGTCTTCCCCCTGATCACGGTGTGATCGTCCGGCATGCTCGAATCGAAGGTAACCGCGTAGTAGTAGTCATCCGGCACAGCACCGGTCACGACGTACTGCTGACCGGCCGGGATCGTGTAGACCAGCGGTACGTTCGGCCGTACAGGCACGACCTTCGGGTAAGCAGACGCCTTGGGGAAGGCACTGCCGTACACCGGGATCGAAGAGACCCCCGGCTTCGGCGTGATCACCAGCGAGCTTGTGTACCGGGCGGTCTGCCCCGAGCCCGGCGGGTTGAAGAACCACCCGACACCACCGCCGTACCAGATCCCCGTCCAGTGACCCTGCTGACCGGCGACCACGTATTCCTCACCGTACGGAGCCTTGTCGCCCCAGTCGGCATCCTCGTGGGTCCCAGGGGTTCCGCTGGGATGCAGCGCGGGATCGCTGATCAACGGCGAGGAGAAGCTCGGCTGGGTGTGCAGGTACACGAAGCTGGACGGCTGTTTAGGCAGCTTGACGCAGGTCCCGGTCTGGCAGTCGGTCACCGGCGGCTCATTGCTGGCCCAGTTCGGGTCGATGACCGCCACGTGCTGCCGGCCGGGTGTGGCCGTGCCAGCACTGGACAGCTCGGCCCGCGCCGACTTCCCCTGCAGCAGCCCCATGTAGTACTGCCAGTTCCAGAACGGACCCGGATCCCAGTGCTGAGTGGCGGTGTCGGCGGTGGTGGGTCCGACCACGCCGTCGTGGCCGACGATGTCCTCGCGGTTGAGCGGGATGTGGAACCGGTGCGCCAGGTATTTCACCAGCTCAGCGGATGCCTCGTACATCGTCTGGGTGAACCAGACCGAACCCTGCGCCGCGAACCCCTCGTGCTCGATGCTGATCGAGTGGGTGTTGTAGTACCAGTTGCCGACCGCCCAGGCCACATCCTGCGGCCGGACCATCTCGGTGATGTCGCCGGTCGAGGACTGGATCACATAGTTGGCGCTGACGAAGGACGCGGGATTCTCGAACGTGGCGATGGTGTCCGCGTAGGACTCCTCGGTGTCATGAATGACGATCGAGTTGATCTTCAGATCCCGCGGCCGGGTGGCGATGTCGTAGTCGCCGTAGTTCCCCGGGTTGTTGCCCGGATCCTCGGCATACGCGGCCGGGGTGAACGTGCAGTTCAGCTCGGCCGGGCAGTCCACCGGCACGGCGGACTTGGGTGTCGGCTTCAGGTCAAGCTTGCTGATCAGCCCCCGGTCCGGGCGCAGCCCGGGCGACGCCGCCAGCCGCATGCCCTGGCCGTCGGAGGTGACCAGCGAGGCACCGCTGCGCAGCGTACCGAACACGTCATCGGCGAACAGTTCGGCGGTCTGCTGCTGCGTATCGCCGCTGAACTCGGCGACCGCGCCGTACCAGCCGCCCAGCGTGGCGGGCAGCATGCCACCGTCAAGGGCCCGGGCATAGCTGGCCAGCACCGCCGCCGCGCCGCGGATGTTCTCGGCGTTGCCTGACTTCAGCGCCGCAGCAGGGACGTGCAGCAGGTGGGCCGCCTCATCGAGCGTGTAGTGCGTCTTGACCAGGGTTTGCTGGACCGGCTTCCCGGTGCGCCCGCTGATCGTGGAGAACGTCTTGACGGTCAGGTTCATCAGTCCATAGCCGCCGTCGGCGCTGGGCATGCTCCCATGTGGTTCCCAGCGGGACTCGCTGTACCCGATGGCCAGCAGGACGCTGGCTGGCACGCCATATTCCTTCGCCGCAGCGCTGTACTGCCCCATCCGCACGCCCGCCGCAGACGCGCGAGACGGCATCCCCCGCGCCGGGCTCGCCTGCGCCGCGGCCCCGCTGAGCGCAGCGGTGACCGCGACCGCCGTGGCCGCCGTCCCGAGAACCGCGAACGTCCGCCGCAGGCCGCCGCGGCCGCCGCCGCTGCTGCTGCTAATGAGGAACCTGTCTGGCATCTCTATCACCCATGGTCCTGGCCGGCCTGCCATGGCCTGTTGCGTGCCTGCTCACAAGCACCTGCTCACAGGCGCCTAAACGTACAAATCGTTCCACAGCAAATGAATATGCGTCAACGGCTCACAATTTTGCGCAACGTGCCCAACCATCGCCACCCTTCCAGCGTCATACCGGTCACACAAGGCTCGTGAAGCCGCCTGCAGAGAGGAAAAGCTGTGGCTTCAGCACAACATATAGGCCGCCGAACGATCGCGGGAGCGGCACTGGCCGGTCTGGCCGTGCTGGTCACCGCCTGCGGCACACTCAGCCCCTCAGCATCATCGGACAGCACCACCACATCAAGCACAGCCACCTCAGGCACAACCACCACTCCCGCCAGCACCACCACCAGCTCACCCAGCGCCAGCACGATCACGCCGGCCACCGGAACCGCTGGCACCACCGGAACCACTGACCCCAGCCAGAGCAGCGCACAAGCCAGCGCCCCACCCACCTGCCTGTCCCGCTACCTGCACGCGGCTCCGGGAGCTTCGCAGGGCACCGCGGGCAGCGTCTACGTGGCGATCGTCTTCACCAACCTCAGCAACCAGGCGTGCACGCTCTACGGTTACCCGGGCGTCTCGCTCGCCACCGGGACCCAGGTCAAGCAGGTCGGTCTCGCCGCGACCGAGAACCCGACCCCGCCGCGCGAACTGGTCACCCTGCAGCCGCACGGGACTGCCAACGCTCTGCTGCGGATCGTGGACGCCGGCAACTACTCCCCCGCCCAGTGCGGCCCGGTGACGACGGGCTGGCTGCAGGTCTTCCCGCCCAACCAGACCGTGCCGCTGCACGTGCATTACAGCTCGAACGCCTGCTCCAAGCCGGTCCACCTGCTGAGCGTCAACGTAGTCCAGCCAGGCTCGGGCTCCTGAACGGCCCCCAGCAGCTCCTGAGCGGCCCCAGCAGCTCCTGAAGGAGACCCTAAAAGCCCTGCTGACCGTCGATCCGGGACATGATCTTGAGCACGCTGTCGGCGAGCCGGCGCGCCCGGTGCGAATCCTCGCAGAGTGCCACCTCGGCGACGGTCAGCATGAGCGCGCCGGTCAGCACCACGGAGACCGCCTCGTCCACCGGCTCCGCGCTCCTGGCGAAGAACTCCGCGTTCCGGTCCGCCCATTCGCGCAGCCGCCGCCGCATCACCACGTCAAATCCTGGCGGTGCGTCGCCCGACACGAAGAGCCTGGCCAGATCCCGCTGCCCGAAACACCCGTCCAGGTAGGCACCGGCCCCGGCCAGAAACAGCAGCTTCGGGGCGGTCTCCCCGGCAGCGCGGCAGCGCCGCACCGCGGCCCTGGCGCGTTCGGCCTGATCCTCGTGGAACTCCTCGAACAGGGTCAGGTAAAGATCGGCCTTGCCGGTGAAGTGGTGGTAAAGGCTGCCAACGCTGGCACCCGCCGTCGCGACGATGTCGGTGACCCCGGCCTGCGCGTAACCGGTTGATGTGAACACCTCGCGCGCCGCCGCGAGCAACCCCGATCTGGTGGCCGCGCCCCGTTCGGAGACCCGGGTGGCCGGCTGTGGAACCTCTGTCGTCATGCCCTGACCGCGCCCCTCCATGCCGTGAGCCATGCCTTCAGCCGCGCCTTCAGCCTGGCCACGCGGCATCCGCCGGTTCAGGGGACAGGCTACGCCCCGCAGGTATGTACATAGGATCCAATTGCTGATCGATCAGGAAGGCCCGCCCAACACGCAGGAAGGCCCGCCCATGACCGAGGACCAGATCGTCACCGCGCCGTCCGCGAACACGCTCACCGGCCGGCCTGCCACCGCGGACGACGACCAGTCGCCGCCGGCCGAGCCAGGCAGTCACGCGCCGGACCGCAACCTTGCTCTCGAGCTGGCCAGAGTCACCGAGGCGGGCGCGATGGCCGCCGCCCGCTGGGTAGGCCGTGGTGACAAGAACGGTGCGGACGCCGCCGCGGTCAACGCGATGCGGCTGCTGACCAACACCGTCTCCATGAACGGTGTCGTAGTCATCGGCGAGGGTGAGAAGGACAAGGCGCCGATGCTGTACAACGGCGAGCAGGTGGGCGACGGGACCGGTCCGGCCTGCGACGTGGCCGTGGACCCGATCGACGGGACCAGGCTCGCCGCCAACGGCATGTCCAACGCGATCTCCGTGCTCGCCGTCGCGGCCCGCGGCTCGATGTACGATCCGTCCGCGGTGTTCTACATGTCCAAGCTGGTCACCGGATTGGCAGCGGCCGAAGCGGTGGACATCCAGGCCCCCGCCGCCGCCAACATCGCGGCCGTGGCCAAGGCGAAGGGCTGCGCCAAGCAGGACGTGACCGTGGTGATCCTGGACCGCCCGCGGCACAGCGACCTGATCGATGAGGTACGCGCGACCGGCGCCCGCATCAAGCTGATCACCGACGGCGACGTGGCCGGGGCGATCATGGCCGCGCGCGACGGCACCGGGGTGGACCTGCTGCTCGGCATCGGTGGTACTCCCGAAGGCATCATCGCCGCGTGCGCGATCAAGTGCCTGGGCGGCGTCATCCAGGGCATCCTGGCCCCCCGCGACGACGCCGAGCGCAAGCGCGCCCTGGACGCCGGGCTGGACCTGGACCAGGTGCTGACCACCGATGACCTGGTCGACTCCGAGGACGTGTTCTTCGCTTCGACCGGCATCACCGACGGCGAACTGATGGCGGGCGTCCGCTACCGGGCCGGCGGCGCGACCACGCACTCGCTGGTCATGCGGTCCCGCTCCGGGACCATCCGCAGCATCACCAGCGAGCACCAGCTCTGGAAGCTGCGCGCCTACAGCTCCGTCAACTTCGACTCGGCCGACTGACGGCGCGGCCTAGCGCCCCCGGCGCGGAAAGATCCCCAGGAACCGTCCCTTGGACGGCGCGATCGCCTGCACCTTGCCCCACACGATGAGCCCGCGCACCTCGATCACCGGCGGCGCCACCGAGCTGGGCCCCGCCACCGGAAGCGGGTTCCCTGCCCCATGGTCCGGCGCCACCGTGCCACGTTTCTGCGCCACCACGCTGGTGCCGGTAACCTCCACCCGGACCCCCTCCGGGACGAGCAGCCGGAGCCGTCCGCCGATCACCGTCGCGTAGATCGTGACCCGCGCGGTCTGCAGCAGCGCTTCACGGAAGTCGAGCCGCGCCTCACTGAAGATCGCCGTCACCGCGAGCCGGTCGGGCACCACCCAGCGCCCCTCCCGCCGCTGGTTGTTGAACAGAGCGACCACGGGCCGCGCGCCGTCCAGCCGGAGCGGCTGCGCCTCGGGCGTGACCAGGTCCGTCGTCAGCCCGGCCAGCTCCCCCAGCGTGCGGGCCGCGCTCGCCTCCTCGAGCCGCTGCGCGTGCTCCTCCAGCGTCAGCCGCCCGTCGCCGACCGCCTCGGCAAGCAGCGAGACGACCCGCTCACGGTCGGCGTCTGATGCCCGGAGTTCGTGCGGGCCATTACGGGGTGGCACGTCATGAAAGATATCCGTGGTTGCCGGTAGCCGCCACGATTCCCGTTCCCGAATCCCCCGCCGGCCCCTGAAAAGATCATTTATACGGAAAGAAAGAAGACCCGGACGGTGCCCAGCCAGACCATCGCTCACAGCTGACCTGCTCGCCAGCAGATCACCGGCTATGCTCACCGCGGGCTCGCAGCCCGCGGGCCCGGCCACGGCACGGGACTCGGCATCGATTGCGGCGCGACGTACGATCTTGGGTGTGACCAGCAGACCCGCCGCGGCGCAGCACCTGCGCGACCTCGCGCAGCTGCGCCGCGTCCGCGACCGGATCGACCGGGAGTACGCGCAGCCGCTGGACGTCGAGGCGCTCGCCCGTGGTGCGCACATGTCCGCCGGGCACCTCAGCCGCGAGTTCAAGCTCGCCTATGGCGAATCGCCATATAGCTACCTGATGACGCGGCGGATCGAGCGCGCGATGGCGCTGCTGCGCCGCGGGGACCTCAGCGTCACCGAGGTCTGTTTCGCGGTCGGCTGCTCCTCGCTGGGCACCTTCAGCACTCGCTTCACCGAACTGGTCGGCATGCCGCCCAGCACCTACCGGAGCCAGGCAGCTCGCGCCACGGCGGGGATGCCGCCGTGCGTGGTGAAACAGGTCACCAGACCGGTCAGGAATCGAGAAGCGCCGGTCACCGGGCCGCAGCTAGCCTGACCGCCATGGACATCACCATTCACGCGAGCTTCCTCCCGCACGACGACCCGGACACCTCCCTGGCCTTCTACCGCGACACCCTCGGCTTCGAGGTCCGCAGCGATGTCGGGCAGGGCAAGATGCGCTGGATCACGGTCGGCCCGGCCGGCCAGCCCGGCACGTCCATCCTCCTGGCGCCGCCGGCCGCCGACCCCGGCATCACCGACGACGAGCGCCGCATCATCGCCGAGATGATGGCCAAGGGCACCTACGGCTGGATCCTCCTGGCCACCAAGGACCTCGACGGCACCTTCGAGCGGCTGCAGGCCAGCGACGCCGAGGTCGTCCAGGAGCCGGTCGACCAGCCGTACGGAATTCGCGACTGCGCCTTCCGCGATCCCGCGGGCAACCTGATCCGCATCCAGGAACTGCGCTGAACCCGCCCCGGTGATCGCACCATGTGCACAGACGCATACCGAGAAGCGCTGACACGAGATCTCTCACCCACGAAGTCATCGGCGCCGGCCTCGACATCGGCGCCGAGCCAGCGCCAGGCCGCTGAAGCCGACCACGAAAGCGCTGCCGGGCGGCCGCGGGTGCAGGGCGGTAGCCGAAAGCGGCCCGGCGATCTGACCGAAAGCCGCCAAGATCATTAAGCGCGGCACCGGGCAGCGTGGAGCTGAGACATCCCGGGCCGTGCTGGCAGCGCTCCAGCCCCCACCGCCCAGCACACCCGCTGCTTGCCCTAGGCCAGGCCGTCACTCCCGCGGTAGGAGCCGTCGTCGGGCTCGTCCTCCACGTGAACGGCCGCCTCCTCGGCCGAGGCGGCACCGCCGTCGATCCCGAAGTCGCGGGCGACCAGATCGGCCTCGGTGTCCGGGTGCGCCCCCTCGTCCTCGGCGACCAGCCGCCCAGCCCTGGGCTCGGCGTAGTCGCTGGCCAGCGGCGCGTCTTGCGGCTGATCTTCCTCTGTATAGGGGTCGGCGTCGGGCTGCTCCTCGCCCAGCAGCTGGTCGAGCGACTCGCCTTCCCGTTCTTCGGCCAGCGTCGTGCCGAAGCGCTCACCGGCCGACCAGCGGTCCGGCGGGAGGTAGCCCGCGTCCAGCGGGTCGTCCCCGGGGTCGCCGTCGAGCGTGTCCGACGGGTCCAGCACGCCGTCGTCCTCCGGCTCGCTGTCCTCGAGCTCAAACGATGAGTCGTGTGACTCGTCACTTGACATGGCAGCTCACCCTCCCGTGCCGAATCCTGGAAGCTGGCATTATCGGCACATGACCGTCGTGAAGATCAACGCGATTACTGTACCCGCCGACAGCGGCGACGAGCTTGCCCGCCGGTTCGCGGCCCGGGCCGGCGCCGTCGACGACCAAGACGGCTTCGAGGGCTTCGAGCTGTTCAAGCCGGCCGATGGGCGTACCACCTGGCTCGTGGTAACCCGCTGGCGCGACGAGGACGCGTTCCAGGCCTGGCTGCACTCGCCCGCCTTCCAGCACGGTCACCGCTCAGCGGCCGAACGCGGCGGAGGCGAAGCACCCGCCCCGGTAGGGGTGAGCAGCGAGCTGTGGTCCTACGAGATCGCGGGCGGCTCCGCCCGGTAACCGTCCTCGCTGAGGAGTCGTTGCCCGCATAGGTCGCGGGGGGAGCGGACTACGGGACGGCGGGGTGCGGGAGCGCGGCCTGGGCGACGAGCTGATCGAGGACCGGGGCGAGACGGCGAAGCTCGTCGAGGTGCGCGGCGGACAGCCGGGCCAGTGCCTGATCGCCGGCCGAGTTCAGGCGGACCCGGGTGACACGGCCGTCGGCGCTGTCGGACCAGCGGTCCACCAGCCCGGCCGCCTCGGCGCGGTCGACGAGCTCGACCGTGCTGTGCGGCCGCAGCAGCAGGTAGCCGGCCAGATCGCCGATGGCCGGGCCCTGCTCGCCTTGGTGGCCCTTGATCGCGAGCAGGAGCTGGTGCTGCGCCGGGGTCAGGCCGACGGCGCGGGCTTGCGCCTGCGACCAGTGCTGGAACCGGCGCAGGCTGATCCGGAAGGCGAGCAGGTTCTCGTAGTCCTCTTGGCTGAGCTGCTGCATCCAGGTCCCCGATCATCTATCGTGTTACGATATAAATGTATTGGAAAATATTACTGTGCTGGTGCGCGGGGCGGACCTGGGCAATTTTGCGCTCGTGATGGCGACCGGAATCGTGTCGGGGGCGCTACGCCAGGACGGTCAGCTCCGGCTGTCGGTGGTGCTGCTGGTGATTGCCGTGGCGGGGTTCGTGGTGCTGGCGTCAGCTTCGTGCCTGCGGGCGGCGACGTCTCCGGCCAGCCTGCGCGCCGACCTTGCCTGCCCGAGCCGGGCGTTCACCTCCTACGCCTTCGTCGCCGCCTGCGTGGTGCTTGCCGGCGGGTTCGCCGTCGCCGGCCAGAGGGGTGCTGCAGCGATGCTGGCAGCGGCCGCGCTGGCCGCGTGGCTGGTGCTGACCCGCCTGATCCCGGTCCGCCTCGCCACCCGGGGCAGGACGGCGATCACCGAGGTCAATGGGACCTGGTACCTGTGGACCGTCGGCACCCAGTCGCTGGCGATCGCGGCGGCCTACCTGGCGGCCGACGGCGTCCTGCCGGCTGGCCTGGCGGCGGTCGTGGCCATCGCCGTCTGGTCGGCCGGGCTGGCTGGGTACCTGGTGACCTCCACGCTTGTGCTGATCCGGCTGCTGCGCGCCAGGCTCGGCCCTGACGACTCTAGGGCGCCGTACTGGGTAGCCATGGGAGCCCTTGCTATCAGCGTCTTCGCCGCCGCCCGGATTCTGCGCCTGGCCGGCGCGCCAGCGGTCATGACCGGGCGCACGCTGATCACCGGCGTCGCGGTTGCCTGCTGGGTGCTGGCGACCTGCCTGATCCCGGTGCTGGCCGCGATGACCCTGGCCCGGCTACGCGCGGGGCTACGCGCGGGGCCGTGGCCGCGGTACTGGCCGGGCATGTGGGTCGTGGTCTTCCCGCTCGGCATGTACTCCATGGCCGGGCAGCAGTTCGGCGCCGCAGCCGGGCTGCCGCTGGTCCGTCACATCGGGGCGGCTGCCGTCTGGGCCGCCGTGGCCGCCTGGACGCTCACGTTCGCGGCGATGGCCGCCGCGCCGCTGATCCGCAGGAAGGAGTGGCGATCCGCCAGATGAAAAGGTACAAGTACCAGGCCACGGTCACGCTCGCACCTCGGCCGGCTGGGAACGATACTGCGCTCCCCGGCCCGGCCTGCCGTATGGTGGTGCGGGCCTCGCACCGGGAAACCCATGCCAACCAGCTGTTCAGCGCGCTGGTCAGCAGCAGCGACACCCCGGCGTACGCGGCGGCTGCCACCGCCTCCCAGGTGGTGGTTACCCTCGTCGTGCTGGGTGATACCGCAGCGGACTACCTGGCTCCCGGCGAGGAGTTCGACCTGTTGCGAGGACGGAACGTCGGGCACGGCGTGATCACCCGGAGGATCTTCGTCTGAGGTCGTGGGAGGACGGATGCCAGAGGTACGGGCGCGCCGGGTGTACGAGGAGCCGCAGGCCTCCGACGGCACGCGGGTACTGGTCGACCGGCTGTGGCCACGCGGGCTGGCCAAGGACGCCGCTCACATCGACGAGTGGCTCAAGGCAGTGGCGCCGTCCGACGAACTGCGGCGGTGGTACGGCCACGACCCGGCCAAGTTCGCCGAGTTCCGCAGCCGCTATGGCGATGAACTGCTGGAGCAGGAGCGGGCCGGGGCGCTGCGGCATCTGCGTGAACTGGCCGCCGCCGGGACGGTCACGCTGCTGACGGCCACCAAGGACCTCGAGCACAGCCAGGCCGCCGACCTGGCCGAGCGGCTGCGGGAAGCACCGGCCGCCAGCCCGGGCCCGGCGAGGGCCGGCTACGAGGAGGAGCGCGGCGGCGATCCGGCCTGCTGGCTGCACCGGGTGTGCCCGCGGTGCGGCACCATGGCCGAAACCGACCCGCCCACCACTTGCCCACGGTGCCGCACGGATATCCCAGCCGCCTGATCACCCGCAACGACAAATCGGGTCAGCGGCCTATTACCGCACCGAGGGTATCAATGTGAGCCACTCATCCGATTTCGCTACCTACGGAAACATATTTGCTGCTGTATCAGCTTCCCGGCGCTGCCCGGTGAGGCTTTCCGCAGGCGGGCTGTGGGCCGGGGCGGCCGGGACGGCGGGCTGCGTACGGAACCGTACCAGCGAGGGGATCAGCAGGCCGATCAGCACCGCGCCAGCGGCGGCGGCGATCCCACCGCCGATCACGCCCGCGGTAGGTGAGGTCAGATCCGCCACGAGACCGGCGCGGAAGTTGCCGAGCTGGGGCACCCCGGCGCCTACCGCATAGTTGGCCGCCGAGACCCGGCCGCGCAGCTCATCGGGCGTCGCCCCCTGGACGAGCGCGGTCCGCAGCACCACCGAGACGACGTCGCCGGTACCGGCGATGACCAGGGTGAAGAAGGCCAGCCAGAACACGCTGGCCAGGCCAAAGCCGACCAGGCCGACCCCCCACACCACTCCCCCGGCGAGCATGCCGAGGCCTTGCCTGCGCACCCGGCCGACCGGGCCGGACAGTGCGGAGCCGAGGATCCCGCCGACCGCGATCGCCGTGGTCATCAGGCCGAGGGTTTCCGGATGGCCACCGAAGCGCTCGGCGTTGATGGCCGGGAACAGGGCGAAAGGCATCCCGAGGAAGGTGGCGCTCATGTCAGCGGCGAATGCGCCGAGTATCTCCCGCCGCCCGGCAATGAACCGCAGACCCGTAGCGATGGTGCGCAATCCTGGCCGCGAATCCCCGCCGTGCGGGCGCATGCGCGGCAGCCGGCCAACGCCGTAAAGCGAGAAACCGAAGCTGATCGCGTCGATCAGATAACAGGCCTTCAGCCCGTAAGCGGTGGTGATCAGGCCGGCCAGCGCCGGCCCGATCGTCAGGCTGCCGTGCATCGTCAGCATCTGCAGCGCGGACCCGGCGGGCAACTGGCCGCGGGGCAGCAGGCTCGGCATGAAGGTGCTCCTGGCCGGCGCGTTCACCGCGCCGATGACCGACTGCAGGGTGACCAGGCAGTACAGCAGCCAGACCTGGTTCAGCCCGGCGAACGCCTGGAAGGCGAGCATCCCCGACACGCCTACCTGCAGGCTGGTCGCCACGAGCACCAGGGTGCGCCGGTCGGTCGCGTCCGCGAAGGCGCCACCGGCCATCGCGATCACGATGGCGGGCACGGCGATGAGGAGTCCGATCAGCCCGACATCCAGCGAACTGTGGGTCAGCCGGAACACCTGCAGCACCACGGCATAGTTGGTCATCTGGCCGCCGACGGACGACAGCCCGCTGCCGATCCAGAGACGGCGAAATGCCGCAGATTGCCTCAGCGGAGTGAGATCGACGACCAGCCGGGTAAGCAGCTTCATTTGCCGGATAATACGGCGGCCAAAGGCAAGATTTCAAGGAAAATAGGTAACCCAAATAGGCCGTTACCATTTCAGAAAGCAGTTCTCACAACGCCTGAAATGTGGCTACAAGAAAAGAATAGTGCGGACCGGATGACGAACGCAAGCGTTTTTGCGGTGAGCGTAGCCCCCGCTGCTGGGGCTCGAAACCATCCACCTGAAAGCGGGCGATCAACGTCACTGAGAAGCCGCTGGGAAGCCACTGAGACCAGCCCGCCCCACCTGTCCCTTCCGCTGTAGATCACATCAGTACGCCTCGTAACTGACAGATAACCCCATACACTGCTCCTCTGGAAGTGAACGTGACAAATCGCCTCACAGCGATCACGACACGAAAGGGGATCAACTGGTGCGGAGCGAGAGGACAGGCTCAGGCAGCGAGCGAAGCCCATGGCTTCTTGCCTGCCGGCGGCCGATCACCTCAGGACTGGCGGCGCTCACGATCGCGGTCCCCGGCGTGGCCGCCTTGTCACCAGCGGCGGCGCAGGCGGCCGCTGTACCCCTGACCCATTCCCTGCCTCGCGGCGTCAGCCACTCGGACCAGACGTGGGGAGGCTACGCGATCACCGGCACAGGCCCCTACAAGAAGATCACGGGTAGCTGGAACATCCCCACGATGAACTGCGCCCACGGCGGTGGGGACGCGTCCCCGTGGATCGGCATCGACGGCTGGAGCAACGGCACGGTCGAGCAGATCGGCATCGACCTCGACTGCATCAACGGCGTCGACAGCTACCACCCCTGGGTCGAGATGTACCCGGGCCCGTCCGACTACTTCAAGGAGACCGTGCACGCTGGCGACACCATGACAGCCTCGGTGAGCGTGTCGAATGGCACCTGGACCCTGACCGAGCGCGACACCGCCACCGGCTGGACCAAGACCTTCAAGCGGACGCCGCAGAACCCGCCGCAGAAGACGTCCGCCGAGGCGATCCTGGAGGACGTCGGCAGCGGCGGCGCACCACCGGTACCCGACTTCAACACCGTCACGTTCAGCAGCATCACGGTCGGCGGATCCCCGCTCGCCTCCGCCGGGAACGTGCACAAGACCACGCTGGAGCGCAGAAACACCCCGCTGTCCCACGAGTCACCTCTGTCCAGCGGGACCTTCTCGATCACCTGGCTCCATCACTGACCATCGGGCCTGGATTTAGACGCTCACCCGCAACACGCGGATGACCCGCGCAAAGGCCGCAGCCCCAGCGTGAGGCTCTGCTGGGGCTGCGGCGAACTGGGCCGGGTTCCCTCACCCGGCCGGGCCTGAGCCGAGGACAAGGGTGGCGCTGTGGCTGGCGCCGGTCTGGTCGGTCCAGACGATGCCGACCTTGTTGCCTGGGTGGTAGTGGGTCAGCACCGAACGGATCTGGTCCGCCGAGGTGATGCTGTGGCCGGCCAGCGAGGTGATCGTGTCACCGGCGGCCAGGCCGGCGGTGGCAGCGGGCGTGCCCTGCGCGACCCCGGCGACCGCCGCCCCGCTGCCGGTGCCGCCGCCGAAGCCCGGCACGGCCGACGAGGAGCTGACCTGGACGCCCAGGAAGGCGGTGGAGCCGATGTGCACGGTTGCCGAGGACGTGCCACCCTCGATCTGCCGGGCGACGGTGAGCGCCTGGTTGATCGGGATGGTGAACGCCTGGGTCGCCTCCGCCGAGCTGAGCTGGGTGGAGCCGGAGGACCCCGCGGTGTCGATGCCGACGACCTGGCCGTGGGTGTTGGTCAGCGGGCCGCCCGAGTCGCCGGGCTGGATGCCCGCGTTGGTCTCGATGAGCCCCTTGAGCCGCTCGGCGGTACCGGCGGCCTCATCGCTGGCGGTGATCGACCGGTTGAGCGCCGTCACCTTGCCGGTCGCCACCGACGGCGTGCTGTTCAGTCCCTCGGCGTTGCCGATGGCCACGACCTTGTCGCCGGTCTTGACGGTCGAGGAGTCGCCGAGGCTGGCGGTGGTCAGGCCCGAGGCACCCGACAGCTGCAGCACCGCGACGTCGTTGGACTGGCTGTAGCCGACGACCTTCGCGGAGTAGACGCGGTTGTTGCCCACGTCCCTGACCTTGATCGCGGTGGCGCCGTTGATGACGTGGTTGTTGGTGAGCACCTCACCGTTGGAGGTGAGCACGATCCCGGTGCCGGCCGAGGTGCCGTTCTGATAGCCGAGGCTGGAGACCACGTCGACGATGCCGGGGTCGGTCTTGGCGACGACCTGGGCGGTGGTCAGCGTGCTGGCACCCGCCGCGGTCAGCGCCAGGGTGGAGCCAGCTCCCGCGGCCAGGGCGACCGCCGCGGTCGCGGCCATCATCCGGACGTGCGGCCGCCGCCACAGCGGCCCGCCGTGCTTGCCCGGGTCACCCGGCGGCGTCCCAGGGCCACCGGGACCACCAGAGCCAGGGCCACCCGGGCCGTACGGGCCGCCGTACTGGGCATAGGGGTTGTAGGGGTCGTGCGGATACCCGCCCTGCGCATACCCGCCCTGGCCATACGAGCCCTGGGGGTACGAGCCCTGGGGGTACGAGCCCTGGGGGTAAGAGCCCTGCGGGTGCGAGCCCTGGGCGTACCCGCCTTGGGCGTAAGGATTGGCCGGGCCATGCGCGCCGGGCCAGGGTGTGTCCGGCCGCGCCTCTGCTGAACCAGCCGCGTCCGGCGAATCCTGGATCATGGGTCTGTCTCCCTAGATACGTGGTCGCCTTGTTCCTGTTCATAAGATGCGTCCCGTACCTGGAGGGAAATTCAGGGAGAGCTGACGCCGGGCGGCAAGTTAGCTGGGTGAAAGCTGAACACAACATGGGGACTAGCTGGGCACATCGCCGCTGAACTGGCGGTAAGCCACGTCGGAGGCCTAACGGACTCCTCAGCAAAGCTTACGCCTGCTGGCCCTTCCTCTCCAGACCCTCTGCAGAACCGCTGAGCCGGGCGGCAGACCCGCTGAGCCGGGCGACGCCAGCTAGCCCCACCGCCAGACGCCAGGTCAAGGCATTGACTCACCCCAGTCGATTCAGGCCCGGATCGGCTTCATGCACTGCGAGGGCATGGGCGGGGTGATGATGTTCTCGATGTACGACCTGGACCCGAGCAATCCGGTCCTGTTCAACGACGTCGAGACCGACATCGGCAGCACGCCGGGTAAATGCGGCCCGCCGTCGTCGGGGAACTCCTTCTCCGCCGCGGACTCGCCCACGTCCGGCTCGGTCAGCCCCGGTGGATCCACCACCTCCACGGTGAGCACCGCGCTCACCTCTGGATCGAGCCAGACCGTATCCCTGTCCGACACCGGCGCCCCGTCCGGCGTGACCGTCTCCTTCAGCCCCACCTCGGTCACCACCGGCAGCTCGTCCACCATGACGGTCAAGACCACGTCGTCGGCCGCGCCGGGCAGCTACCCGATCACGGTGACCGGGACGGCGGCCTCGGGCACCGAGAACGCCACCTACACACTCACCGTGAACGGCTCGGGGAGCGGCGGTTCGGGCAGCCTGGCCAACGGCGGCTTCGAGACCGGCAGCCTCAGCCCATGGACCTGCCAGTCCGGCGGTGCCGTGGTAACCAGCCCGGTCCACGCGGGCAATGACGCGGCCCAGATCACAGCCACGGCCAGCCAGACCGGTGAGTGCGATCAGACCGTCACCCTCTCGCCGAACACCAGCTACACGCTCAGCGGCTGGGTGCAGGGCAACTTCTCCTACATCGGCGTCAGCGGCGGCGCGACCGCGAGCACCTGGACCTCGGGGAGCGGCTGGTCGCAGCTGACCGTCCCGTTCACCACCGGGTCCTCGGGAACCATCACCGTCTTTGTCCACGGCTGGTATAGCCAGGGCAACGTCTACGCCGACGACTTCAGCCTGACCAGCTAACCCGGATAACGGCTGCGGGCGGCCACCGTGCGATCGCGCGGTGGCCGCCCGCAGGCTCTCCGCTACAGGCTCTGCCGCAAGGCGGTCACCCGCTGCACCGAGGCGGTGAAGCCGGCCTGGCCGAGCTGACCGCTCTGCAGGGCGTCCGCCAGGCCGGTGACGGCGTCGCTGTTCTGGCTCGCGCTCGCCCCGGCGCACAGGATCAGGTCCATCCCGGCCCCGGCGGCGGCAACCGCGCGCTGCTGCGTCGTCCCGTAGGCGCCCAGCGCTCCCGCCTCCAGCGCGTCGGTGATCGTGACGCCCGAGTATCCCAGGTGCCCGCGCAGTTCACCCTGCACGACCGCGGGCGACAGCCCGGCGGGCAGGCTGGCGTCGAGGGCCGGGTAGGTCGCCCAGGACACCATGATCATCTGAACCCCGGCCTTGATGACCGACAGGTACGGCACCTCGTCCACGCTGCGCAGCGTGGACAGCGAGAGGTTCAGCACCACCGGCTCCACGTCGGTGTCCTGGCTGGCGGTCGCGGCGCCGAGCCCGGGAAAGTGCTTCGCCGTGGGCACCGCCCCGGCCGCCATCATCGCCGTGACGCAGGCCTGGGCGCACTGCGCGGCCTTGCTGGCGTTGTTGCTGTAGGAGCGCTGGAACTGGTCGAGGAAATCACCGGACTGGCGGAAGACACCGAGGACCGGCGCGAGGTCGGCGTTCATCCCCACCCCGGCCAGGTTCTGCCCGGCTCCGGTGCCCGCCTCGCTGGCCGCGGTCACGTAGTCCGACGACTCGCCCACCTTCTTCTCCGACAGCGCCGGCGCACCCGCCAGCCGGTTGACCTCGCCGCCTTCCTGGTCGGTCATCAGCAGCAGCGGCGCCTGCACCGGGCTGGCCTGGTTCGCCGCGACGAGCTGCTGGACGACCGAGCTGATCTGGCTCTCGCTGGAGATGTTCCCGGTAATGAAGATCACCCCGGCGGCCTCACCGGCGCTGATCTGCTGAAGCAGGCTGGACGGCGGGGTGAGCCCGGAGTAGGAGCAGATCACCCGCTGCCCGGCCTGCTGCTGCAGGGTGAGGCTGGCCGGCCGGAGATCCCCGGTCAGCCGCGCACCGGCCGCCCCGCGCCGCGCGGCGCCCGCGGCTCTGTCCGCCAGCCCCGCCCCGGCCAGACCAGCTACCGCCAGGCCAGCCCCGGCCCGCACCACGTCGCGCCGGCTGATCGGTCGTCCCTGTTTGTCCATGAGTTACTCCTGTAGTGGGCGTCGGCCGCTGCCCCCACTCCCAGATCCAGGTTTAAGGACAATTCATTCACCCGGCAAGCCCATATCGGTACTTTTTTTCATACCCGCCACGACAGCACCCAGCCGCTACGTTCATTGCGGCACCGATACGCACATCCGTTCCCAGGAAGGACCCACGATGCCTGAGATTCCCGCGTCCCACCGCGACCTGCTGGACGGCCAGTTCGCCACCCTGGCCACGATCGGCCCCGATGGCCGTCCGCAGCTCACCGAGGTCTGGTTCCTCGCCGATGGCGACACGGTCGCTCTCTCGCTCAACAACAAGCGGCAGAAGGCCAGGAACCTGCTGGCCAACCCGGCCATGAGCCTGTTCCTGCTCGACCTGGCCAGCCCGTACCGCTACCTGGAACTGCGTGGCGACGCCGAGATCACCCCCGACGACGACTATGCCTTCGCCGGCCGGGTCGGCGCCAAGTACGGCGGGAACCTCCGCGAACTTGACAAACCCGGCGAGAGCAGGCTCAAGGTCACCATCCGCCCGGTGCGGGTGCACGCGCTTGACTTGCGTGGATGATCAGTACATCTCCGCTATAAAAGTGCAGGTAGGAGGCATGTTTATAATAGCTCTGTGAAAGATATAGAAAATGAAAGGACTCGGTGGGGCCATCCACGGACCGCCGGGCCAGCCGGGGGGCGGCGTAGATGAGACCGGCCGCGCAGGCACCCGCCGACCGCGAGGTGATGCAGTCCGCCGCCGGGTTCCTCGACGCGGTGAGCGCGGTGCGCCGGGCGGCCAGGCGGGCGGCGCGGCGTAGCTGGCAGACCGAGCCACTGCCACCTGCCCAGTCGGAGCTGCTCAGGCTGGCCGCGCGCACCCCCGGGCTGACGGTGGCCGAGGCGGCCGCCGAGCTGCGCCTGGCCCCTAACACGGTGAGCACACTGGTCGGCAAGCTCACCGATAAGGGGCTGCTCGAGCGCATCCCCAGCAGCACCGACGGCCGCTCGGTGCTGCTGGACGTGACAGCCAAGGCGCGCGGCCGGCTGGCCGAGTGGCGCGACCTGCGCGCCGAGCTGGCCGGGCAAGCGCTGGCCGGCCTGTCCAGCCAGGACCGGGCCGCGCTGGCGGCGGCCATCCCCGCGATGCGGCGGCTGGCCGGGCGGATGGAGGCCCGCCAGCGATGACCGCCCAGCCATCCCCTGTGGCCGACGGGCCCGGCGTGCTGCCCGGCGGGCCCAGCGCGGTGGACTGCGCCGCGATCACCTACCGGTTCGGCGAGCACACCGCCGTTGACCACATCGACCTGCGGATCGAGCCGGGTGAGACGTTCGGCCTGCTCGGCCCCAACGGCGCCGGCAAGACCACCACGATCCGGATGCTCACCACGCTGCTCAAGCCGCAGTCGGGCACGGTCACCGTGTTCGGCACGAACGCGGCGGCCCACCCCATGCGGGTCCGCCGGATCATCGGCTACGTCCCGCAGCTCCTGTCGGCGGACGCGACGCTGACCGGCTGGGAGAACGTGCAGTTGTTCGCCCGGCTCTTCGACGTCCCGCGCAGCGTCAGGTCGCAGCGGGTGGACAGCGCGCTGGCCGCGATGGGCCTGGCCGAGCCCGCCGGGCGCCTGGTATCCACCTACTCGGGCGGGATGGTCCGCCGGCTCGAGCTGGCCCAGGCGCTGGTGAACGCGCCCCGGCTGCTGGTACTCGACGAGCCGACCGTGGGCCTGGACCCCATCGCCCGCACCGACATGTGGGAGTACATCACCAAGCTGCGCGAGACCCTCAGCATGACCGTGCTGATGACCACGCACTACATGGACGAGGCCGACATCTACTGCGGCAGGGTGGCGCTCATGCACCGGGGCACGATCCGGGCCACCGGCCGGCCCGCCGACCTCAAGGCCGAGCTGGGCGACGGCGTCACCCTGGACGACGTGTTCCGCCACTACTCCGGCGGTGGCACCCTCGACGACGGTTCGGCGAAGGAAGGAGGCCTGCGTGACGTCCGCCAATCCCGGCGTACCGCCCGCCGTCTCGGCTGAGTTTATGACTCCCGGCCTGGCCGGGGAGACACCGCTGGACACGCTGCGCCGTCTGGGCAGCCGCATAGTCACGCTGTGCTGGGTCGAGCTGCGCAAGGTCAGGCACGATCGCACCGAGCTGTATATGCGCGCCATCCAGCCGACCCTCTGGCTGCTCATCTACGGCGAGACGTTCACCCGGATCCACGCGATCCCCACCCCGCGCGGCATCCCCTACCTAGCCTTCCTGGCCCCCGGCATCCTGGCCCAGTCGGCCCTGTTCATCGCCATCTTCTACGGCATCCAGATCATCTGGGAGCGCGACGCCGGCGTGCTGACCAAGCTCATGGTCACCCCGACCCCACGACCGGCCCTGATCACCGGCAAGGCCTTCGCGGCCAGCATCCGCTCGATCATCCAGGCTGCCGTGATCATCGTCCTGTCCGCCATCCTCGGCGTCTCACTCACCGGCAACCCCGCCAAGCTGCTGGCAACCTTCGGAATCGTCATCCTCGGCTCGGCGTTCTTCTCCTGCCTGTCCATGACCATCGCCGGCATCGCCCTGAAGCGCGACCGCCTGATGGGCATCGGCCAGGCCATGACCATGCCACTGTTCTTCAGCTCCAGCGCCCTCTACCCGCCCAAGGTCATGCCCGGCTGGCTGCAGGCCATCAGCAAGGTCAACCCCCTCTCCTACGAGGTAGACGCCCTGCGCGGCCTCCTGGTCAACATTCCCGCCAACCTCTGGCTGGACACCACAGTCCTAGCCTGCGCCACCATCGCCGGCATAACCGCAGCCTCAGCACTCCTGCCCCGCCTAGCCAAGTAACACCCATCCCGGAGTCGCCAGAGCACGCTACCGCTGGGGAGGCAGATAGACGGCGGCAGGCCCTGGACTGTGACCAGATCGCCTGTAGCTTAGGTGCAGTCCGGGTTATTTCATGTGGAAAGAGGTGCTCCTGATGAGCCAGAAATCCGTCGGCTTACCCGAGTCGGACCCCCATGACCAAGGGCTTTTACCCTCTATATCGCACCAGGTAATGTTCCAGGGCACGCGCAACGATGCCCGGGATGCACTAGTGCACTATTTAGCGAAGCTACAGGAACGGCAAGCTGTAGTCGTCACGCTGAGCACAGCCTCTGAGGAAGCCGCGACATTCGCTGCCCAGGCGCGTGTCGAGGTGCCAGACGTCGGCGAGGTCATACTGTCGGTCTGCGAGCCCGCTACTCCCCCCTATGCAGACGCCCACTCCTACGTCGCCGCGCTCACCGTCATCGACTCCTCGCCAGGAGCCGATGCAGACGCCGCCCGGGCATTATTCGATGCACTGAATGCGCTGCCGCTGACCAGCCTGGAACTCGCGAGCGTACGCAGGCAGTTCCCGCTCACCCAGCAACTGGCCGCCTCCTGCGGGCCGCAGGCTCTGGCAGGTCACACGTACTTCATGGCGATTCATCACATGACCGACTTTGTAGCCATGATGGACGCGCTTCGGGCAATGGGTGCTGACCCACGGCACATCACTGTCCTGGACAAAGGCTATCCCTATACCCAGCGGCACCGCGTGGACGGCTGGCTCCGTGACAGCCTCGGTGTTCACGTGGCTCTCTACCCTGACCGGGTTGCCAGTGCCGGTGCGCACATCGAGCGGGCCCGGGCCGCCGGCCTCAAAACCATGATCTTTGACGACGGAGGGTACTTGTGGCCCGTCGTAGCTGAGCACTACCCCGATGCGATGGGGGAATTCAGCGGGGTGGTCGAGCAGACTATGTCCGGGATCTGGAAGCTGGAGGGGGTCCAGCTTCCTATTCCAGTCTTTTCCGTGGCCGAAAGCCAGATCAAGGCAACCATAGAGTCTTATGGTGTCGCAACCGCCGCGGTGCGCAGCATCATGACCCGATTGCCGCATGAGAAATTCGAGGGACGCCCGGCTCTGGTAGTCGGCTACGGCCGGATCGGCCGCCAAGTCGCCCATGTTCTGCGAACCCTGCGGATGCGGGTAGCAGTCTACGATCACAAAACCGTGGCACTGATCGCAGCCCACGAGGAAGGCTTTGCCACCAGCCGGTCACTTACCAGTCTGATCGAGTCCCACCAGCCGCTGCTGCTAATTGGCGCTGGCGGCCGCGGCAGCCTGCGAGGCGAGCACGTGTCCGCGTTCCGCAAAAGCTGCTACCTGGCAAGCACCACGTCGCGCACTTACGAGTTCGCCCTCGACGAGTTCGCCACAGCGGCCCGGTCTGTGCGCGACTATGGCCGACTCGGCCACGGATACCTGCTCGGCAACGACATTGAGCTATGCGTGATCGGTCATGGTATGCCAGTGAATTTCTATCACGCCGAGTCTCTGCCCAACCGTTATGTCGACCTGATCATCTCCTCGCTCCTGCTGGGCGGAGTCGTCCTGGCTCAGCCTGATCGCGGTGGATTCGCTCCCGGCCACAATCTGGACCTGACCAACAAGATCCTCAACACCTCGTCGGCCCTGAAAACCTATTACGATTGGTATGTAGAACCCTCAGCACAGCGGGACCTGCTCACGCCGGGGGAAAGCGCCCCAGAATTCCAGGCAGTGCCATGGACGTTCCCGCCCCGGCTTTGACCGGCGCCGCTAGGACGGTCGCCGCGGAACGCGTGTTCTGTCTGCGGCGACCCGATGGCTGGTCCGGCACGCCGACTCGCGGCCTCCTCATCCTGTGCGCCGGTCCGGTGCCTGCCCAGAGCCCCAGCGGTGACCGGGTGCTCACGGTAGCCGGCCAGTATCACCTGGCCCATGTTCCCCTGCCGTATGGACCACTCGCGCCTGCTGGGCTCGCTGCGGTGCGCCGCACTGGCAGCGCCGGGGCTGCGTTGCACGTGGGCGGGGATGTCGGTACTGCGCGGCTGCCACTGGAATTCGCTGCCCATCTCGATGACCGCCGACGGCATGACACGCATCCAGTGAGGCCGTGCGTCACCTCGGCCACGGTCCCGGAAGTCGAACCCAGACAGGATATGGTGCGGCTACCTCATCTGCTTACGGTGTGTGATGGATCGGGCAGCCTAGCCGATGCCGTGGTCTGGGAAGTTATGACCCGTGCGCAGGCCTGCGCCTGGCTTGGCAGCCCGCTGCCCTGCCAGTCGTTCTTCGAGCAGCACCTTGCGGCGCTGCTGCACTTGCGTGTCATGGTCCGTACCGGGCACCTGCCCGCCAGCGGCGACGGGCAGCACCTGCGCAAGCTGATCACCGAGCGCTACCTGTCGATCCGGCTAGTCTACCGCCATCCGGAATTGTTCGCCGCACTCATTCGAGCAATAGGCGTCAGGCCAGTACCGGGAGGCGAGGATGCATGAGCACGTGACGATCCAGGCGGCCATGCGCTCTGCCGCTATCAGGTTCCTAGACGGGCTGGATGAGCGGCAGCGCTCGGACGCGTTCCTGCCCTTCACGGATTCCGCTAGGCGCTGGTTTACCTACCTTCCCCGGCCCCGGGCAGGTGTGTGCCTGGCTGACTTGAATAGTGGCGAGCGGAAGGCCGCCCGTCGGTTGCTCGCAACAGCGCTGAGCCCATCTGGTTACGCACAGGCAACCGCGATCATGGCACTGGAAGAAGTGCTGGATAGGTGTGAAGGCTGGCGGCGGGGCAGACATGACCATGACTATTGGATCGCGGTGTTCGGTGATCCAGCCCGGGACGATTCATGGGCATGGCGGTGGGAGGGACACCATCTGTCCGTCTCGCTCACCTTGGATGGCAATCAGGTGCATCCGACGCCGCTATTCTTCGGCGCGCATCCCGCCACCGTCCGCGTGGCCGGGGAGCGCGTGCTGCGACCCCTGGGGCCAGAAGAGGATCTCGCAAGAGCGCTGATGGAGGCGATGGGACCGCAAGCCCGCAGGCAGGCGATAGTCGCCGGCACCGCGCCATCTGACATCCGCAGCTCAACCTCCCCGGTTATCACTGCTCCTATCACCCCAGCCGGCGTAGGGATGACCCTTCTCAACCAAGTGAGCAAGGGATTGCTGGGCCGGCTCGTCGCTGTCTATCTCAGTCGGCTGGCTGGCGAACTCGCCGCGCGGGAGACCACTCGGCTGGCAGGTACTGAGATGTTCTTCGCTTGGGAGGGGCCACTGCGACCCGAGGCGGGACACTACTACCGAATCCAGGGCCCCGGCCTGCTGATCGAGTACGACAACACCGCCAACGATGCCAACCACGCGCACACCGTGCTCCGTTACCCAGCACATGACTTCGGCGGGCACGCGCTGCCGTAATCCCGCACCGGATGCCACAGAAGGCGAGAGGACCGGCTAAAGCCGGTCCTCTCGCGCGTACCTTTCAGCTACAGCCACTGGTGGCGCCGCAGCCCTCGCAGACATAGCAGCTTCCGGCCGGGCGCATCTTGGTGCCGCAGGTCAAGCAGAGTGGAGCATCGGCAGTACGGCCCTGCTGGGCTTCGATCAGCTCAGCCGTGCTGTGCGGTACGGCCGCAGCCTGCTGTGCGGTCGGTTTAGCAGTCACTGGCGGATCCGCCACTGCTCGTTCGGCATGAGCCGGTTCCACGGCAGCGGACTGGGCAAGCTCGACCGGGTCTACCTCCTCGCCTAGTCCGGCGGGATCTGCTCCAGCGAGTTTGGCAGTGCGCTCGGCAGCGGAAAATATGCCTAGCTCGGCGCGCTGGTCAAAAGGCAGGTGGTCCAGCGCCAAGCGACGGAAAATATAGTCCATCACTGAGCTAGCGATCCGGACATCCGAGTCATCGGTGAGACCAGCGGGCTCGAATCGCATATTGGTGAACTTGGCTACATAGGACTCCAGTGGGATGCCGTACTGGAGCCCGACCGAGATCGCGATGGAGAAGGCGTCCATGACACCGGCCAGCGTGGAGCCTTGCTTGCCGAGCTTGAGGAACACCTCGCCGATCCCATCGTCTGGGTAACTGGAGGCGGTCATATAGCCTTCGGCACCGGCCACGGAGAATCTAGTCACGGTGGCTGGGCGGTGTCGGGGAAGACGTCTGCGCATTGGGCGGTGCACGTGTGTTCCCCCCGGGGGGGCAGATTGTTCCGGCGCGCTCGACTGCACGGGAGCCGCGTTCTTAGAGACCGACAACGGCTGTCCCACTTTGCAGTTGTCCCGGTAGATCGCCAGCGCCTTCAAGCCCAGCTTCCAGCCCTGCAGATAGATTTCCTCGACATCCTCCACTGTCGCCGACTCGGGCATGTTCACGGTCTTGGAAATCGATCCACTCAGGAAGGGCTGAACCGCAGCCATCATCCGCACATGCCCCATCGGCTCGATCGATCGTTCGCCCATCGCGCAGTCGAAGACCGGATAGTGATCTGTCTTGAGGCCAGGAGCACCGACGACATGGCCGTGCTGGCTGATGAACTCCGTTATCGCTTCAACCTGTTCCTCTGGGTAGCTCAGAGTCCGCAGTGCCCGCTGTACGGTTTGGTTAACGAACTGCATAGAGCCGCCACCGACCAGCTTCTTGAACGTCACCAGGCCCAAAGCTGGCTCGATACCGGTGGTATCTACTTCCATTGCCAGTCCTGACGTGCCGGTCGGCGCGAGCAGCGTAGCCTGGGCGTTGCGCCAGCCGTTACGCTCCCCGATCCGCAGGCACTCATCCCATTCCCTGACGGCAGCCGCCCACACTGGCCGGTCACGTTCGTCAGTAGCAGGAGTTGCCTGCGCCGCCGCCTGGTGCTTGCGCATGATCTGCGTGTGACCTTCGGCATTGCGCGCATAACCGTCGTAAGGACCGACCATTCCAGCCAGTTCTGCCGAGCGACGGTAGGCGGTGGCAGTCATCAGGCTAGTGACCGCAGCGGCAAGCGCCCGGCCGCCGTTTGAGTCGTATGGCAGTCCCGCAGCCATCAGCAGCGCACCGAGATTAGCGTATCCCATACCTAGCTGCCGGTAGGCCCGGCTCACCTCCCCGATCTTCTGCGTCGGGAAGTCAGCAAAGCAGATGGAGATGTCCATAGCGGTGATAACCAGCTCGCAGACGCTGGTGAAGGTTTTGACATCGAAGGTCTTATTGTCCGAGCTGAGAAATTTCAGCAAGTTGATCGATGCCAGGTTGCATGAGGAATTATCTAGATGGACGTATTCGGCACACGGATTAGACGTTGTGATCCGTCCGGATTCGGGGCAAGTGTGCCAGCCGTTGATCGTGTCGTCATACTGGATGCCCGGGTCGGCGCATGCCCACGCCGCGCGGCACATCTTCTCCCACAGATCATGGGCGCTGGCAGTCTCTGTAACCTCACCGGACAGCCGTGCCCGTAGACTGAATTTGCCTCGGGTTTCGACTTGCCGCATGAACTCGTCTGTGACTCGCACTGAGTTGTTGGCGTTCTGGTACTGAACGGAGTAGATATCATCGCCGCCCAAGTCCATATCGTATCCGGCGGCGCGCAGGACTCGTATCTTTTCCTCTTCACGTACTTTGGTCTCGATGAATTCCTCGATATCAGGGTGATCAATGTCGAGGATCACCATCTTCGCGGCCCGCCGCGTCGCTCCGCCAGACTTAATAGTGCCGGCACTGGCGTCGGCACCACGCATGAAGCTCACCGGACCCGAAGCGTTACCTCCGGATGACAGCAATTCTCTCCTCGATCGGATCCGCGACAAGTTGACCCCGGCGCCCGATCCACCCTTGAAGATCAAGCCCTCCTCCTTGTACCAGTCCAGAATCGAGTCCATCGAGTCATCGACGGCCAGCAAGAAGCACGCCGACACCTGCTGAGGCGAGGCCGTACCGACGTTGAACCACACCGGTGAGTTGAAGCTGAAGATCTGGTGCAGCAGCGCGTATGTCATCTCATGCTCGAAAATCTCGGCGTCCTCGGGCCCGGCGAAATAGCCGTTCTCCCGGCCGGTCCGGACATACGTGCCCACAACCCGGTCGATGAGCTGCCTGAGGCTTTGCTCGCGCTGCGGCGTACCTAGTGCTCCGCGGAAATACTTGCTGGCGACGATCTGGACGGCGTTCGCTTGCCAGAAGTCCGGAAACTCCACCCCGCGCTGCTCGAAGTTGACCGACCCGTCACGCCAGTTCGTCAGCACCACATCGCGGTGCTCCCAGGACACCTGGTCATAAGGATGCACCCCCGGCTTGGTGTAGATCCGCTCGATAGGTAGCCCCTTTGCTGCCTTCGCCCGCACCTTGCGCGCCTGGCCGCCACTGGTCTGTGCCATCAGCTTCGTTCCCCTCGAGTATCTTCTGCAACGTTTGACTACTTACGGGTGGGCTATGCAAGACCCGGCCTCGTATGTGGTTCCCGTGAGCCTCCGCAGGCTCTTTTCGCCTTTATCCTGATCAGGCCCGCACAGCACCTGTCAGCAGTCCCGATGGCTGAGCGACCTGGCTGGTCCCGCGCATCCTGATGATCTCCGTCTCGAAGTCCTCTACCGAGGTGAAATTCCGGTAAACCGAGGCGAATCGCATGTAAGCGACCTCATCCACATCCCGAAGTGGCACGAGGGTAGCCAGCCCCACATCGTGGCTAGACACGACTGCCTGGCCAGTCGCGCGTACTGTCTCCTCCACCTGTTGCCCAAGAAGCGCCAGGGCATCATCGGTGACAGGGCGTCCCTGGCAAGCCTTGCGGACGCCTGCGATGACTTTCTCCCGGCTGAAGGGCTCGGTCGCGCCACTGCGCTTGCTCACCAGCAATGCTGCGGTTTCTACTGTGGTGAACCGGCGACCGCACGTAGTACAGCAACGGCGACGCCGGATCGCCATGCCATCCTCTACGGGTCTGCTATCCAGTACCCGGCTATCGTCATGCCGGCAGAACGGGCAATGCATGCGAACCGATTCCCCCCATCTGAGGGCCCAGTGCCCAGCTCGATCCGGACCGAAGTCAGCCAGCACCAGGAATACAATCCCTGGTAGTTCTAATGGTGTATATCAACTAGATGTAGGAAACTATCGGCCACCAGTGGCCAGCGCAAGCGGACACGCGCACCGCATACCGGAAAATATTGGGTCCGGATCCAGGACTCAGACACCTCCAGTGCTGCCGATGGTGTCCGCGTCAATGCGATCTGCCCGAACTGGTCGTCTACGCCGGATGACGGTCCGCCGGACGCGCAGACGCAGGTCGGCGGGAGCCAGGAAGCGCTCGGTGCGCGGAGCGGGTCCGCGCACCGAGCGCCCAGGTCAGCTTTGGAGCTCCCTGGCGTGCTGTTGCACGCCAGGGAGCAGGCATCGACAGGGCCTTACTAGTCCTGGACGAAGATCTTGGTGAAGTCCAGCGGCTGCTGGGTGATCTCGGAGCAGGCTGGCAGGCCGCTGACGCCGCTGCCGCAGGGCTGGTCCCGGTCCACCGACCAGAAGGCCAGCCTGCCCAGGCCGTTGCTCTTCGCGAAGCTGACTAGCTGCTGCGCGTCGGCCGTGGTGAAGATCTCGGCCGAGTCGTCGTTCTGGCCGATCATCGGGGTCACGCCGACCATGGCGTAGGTCGCACTGGGCCACACGGTCTTCAGGAACGACAGGGTGCCCTGCGCGGCGTCCACCGCGTCAGTGCCCATGTCGGCGCCGCCGGTGTCAAAGCTCCCGCCGTAGTCCATGGCCATGACGTTGACCACGCTGATCTTGGTGCCGTCAGCTTGCGCCTGCTGCAGGAACGCGTCGCCGTTGAAGTCAGGCCCGGTCGGGAAGGTTGGGATGGTCACCGACACCACCAGGCTGGGGTTGCTGGCCTCTAGCTGGTTGAGGGCCTCGAACCGCAGGTTGTTGGTGGCCGTGTCGGCGATCGCCGCGCCCTCGATGTCGAAGTCGATGTGCGTGACGCCCAGCGTGTTGATCACCGATTGGTAGGCCGCGACCAGCGAACTGAGGTTGGTGCAGGACTGGGCCAGCTCGACCCCATCTGCCCCGCCGAACGACACGATCGGGGTGGCCCCCTCCTGCTCGGCCTTGGTGATCTCGCCGGTGACCGTCGGGTCGTTGGTAACCGGCAGCGTGTCGCCCCAGATCGGGGTGCAGCCCGAGCCGATCACGAACGCGGTGGTGAACGACTTGAGCCCAGCCTGGGTGATCGCCTTGTCGAGCATGGGTTCCTGGTTGTTGGTCATGTCAGCGTAGGGCGCGACGGTGAAGCTGCCGCCCGTGGTTCCGCCGCCCGGGGTCGTGGCCTGCACGGCCGCGGACTGCGGGCCTTCGCCGCTGGAATTCTGCGCCGACACGGTAAAGGTGTACGCCGTTCCCGCGGCCAGCCCAGTGACCGTCTGGCTGGTGGCCGTGGGCGAGGCGACCCTGGTTCCGTTCTGGTAGACGTTGTAGCCGCTGACCGTGCCGGAGGGAGCGGTCCAGGACAGGGATACGCTGCTGGTGGTGGTGCCGGTGACCGTCAGGCCAGTCGGTGCCCCTGGGACACCCGTACCGCCACCGCCGCCAGGGCCGGTCAGCGTCAGGTCGTCGGCGGAGTAGGTGCCTTGGGCGTACCAGCCGTGCACGTAGATGGTCACCGACGTGGTGGCGGCGCCGGTGGTGAACGTGGTGGACAGTTCCTGCCAGGTGCTGGCCGACGGGGTCCAGTTGCTGGTGTCCGAGCTGCCGGTGCCAGAGTCGCCCAGGTAGACGTAGTCTCCTTCGACCCAGCCGGACAGGCTGTAGGTGGTCGATGGCTGCACGGAGACCGACTGGGTGCACTGCGCGAAGTCGGACCCCGAGGCCGCCCCGGACAGGGCGAAGGAGCCCGAGTGAACCGGGCTCTTCACCGCGCTGTCCAGCGTCGAGCAGGACCAGCCGGACAGGGATCCGGCCTCGAAGCCGCCGTTGGCCAGCAGGCTGGTCTGAGCTGCAGCGGACGGCGCGGAGACGACGACCGCGCCGGTGAGCATCGCGGCGGCTACCGCCGCGAACACGGGAAGTTTGTGTCGCATAGGTCCTCCGAGGGCTGAGAGTCGGGGTGCGCCAACCCGGAAACGTGGACACTTCGCCAGCTCGCCAGCGAAACAGTGAGCCGACTAACTATTAGTAAACTTTCTTAATAGTTGATTCGGAGCGTAGTCCCACCGCAACGCTCAGGTCAAGCCGTCGCTGCAAACAGCTGCCGACCCAGCCCAGAACCAACCTGCCGGACAGGCCCGCCGAAGCTACGTACCGGCCTTCCATACCGTGTGCCGGGGGTTCCAGTCGCCGTACCCGTCCGTCCTGGTGAGCAGGCACTGGGCGATCAGGAACTCGAAGAACTCACCGTCGCTGAAGCCGGGTGGCTCGGCGTCCATCTTTCGCTCGGCCAGGAACTGGCTGGCCGCCGCGGCGGCCAGCTCCGGGTCGGTGACCGGGACCGCGCGCCCGGTCAGGTAGAAGGCATCCTCGTTGCCCTCGATGGGGAACGAGTGCAGCGCGTACCGGCCGTCGCGGTGCAGGTCGGCTCGTTTGGGCGAGGGCACGATGTGCGCCAGCAGGCGATCGGAGGTCAGCACCGGGCAGATCGGGTGCAGCCGGGGCCCGCCGTCGGCCCGCACGGTGGACAGGAACCCCAGGCCCACCCCGAACTGATAGAGCATCCCCCGCCCAGCCTCGGCCAGCTCGGGCCGCTCCGCCTGAAATTGTGACCAGCTCAGTTCGTTCGTCATGGCGCGCTATTGTGCCGACCCGGGCCAGCGGCCGGTGAATTGGGCCCCGCCGGCGCAGGTGCGGCCAGCCACGAGCAGGGGCGAGGCGGGATCGTCAGGCCGACCTAGGATTGGGTCATCCCATGACCGCTCGATGAGGAACTGCCACGATGCCCGAATTCACGTATTCCGATCTGCTGCCGACTGGCCCCGACGAGACCGGGTACCGGCGGCTGGACATTGACGGCGTGGCCCAGGCGAGCTCTTTTTCTTTTGGTGAAAAATTTCTCATCATCGATCCGAACGTCCTCAGCGTGCTCACCAGGGAAGCCATGCGGGATATCGCGCACCTGCTGCGGCCCGGCCACCTCAGCCAGCTACGGTCCATCCTCGACGACCCGGAGGCCAGCCCCAACGACCGGTACGTCGCGCTGGACCTGCTCAAGAACGCGTGCATCGCGGCCGGCGGCGTGCTGCCGATGTGCCAGGACACCGGGACCGCGATCGTCATGGGCAAGCGTGGCCAGTACGCGCTCACCGACGGCCGGGACGAGGAGCACATCGCCCGCGGCGTGCACGACGCGTACACCCAGCTCAACCTGCGCTATTCGCAGCTCGCGCCGCTGACCATGTGGGAGGAGCGGAACACCGGCAGCAACCTGCCGGCCCAGATCGAGATCTACGCGACCGGCGGCGGCGAGTACAAGTTCCTGTTCATGGCCAAGGGCGGCGGCTCGGCGAACAAGTCCTTCCTCTACCAGCAGACCAAGGCGGTGCTGAACGAGGCGAGCATGCTGGCGTTCCTGGAGGAGAAGATCCGCTCACTGGGCACGGCGGCCTGCCCGCCTTACCACCTGGCGATCGTGGTGGGCGGCACCAGCGCCGAGTACGCGCTGAAGACCGCCAAGTACGCGTCGGCCCGCTACCTGGACACGCTGCCGGCGGCTGGTTCGGCGGCCGGGCACGGCTTCAGGGACCGCGGCCTCGAGCGGCAGGTGCTCGAGATCACCCGGCGGGTGGGCATCGGCGCGCAGTTCGGCGGCAAGTACTTCTGCCACGACGTGCGGGTGATCCGGCTGCCCAGGCACGGCGCGTCCTGCCCGGTGGCGATCGCCGTGTCCTGCTCGGCGGACCGCCAGATCCTCGGGAAGATCACCTCCGGCGGGGTGTTCCTGGAGCGGCTCGAGACCGATCCGGCCCGGTTCCTGCCTGAGGCCTCCGAGGGTGAGCTGACCGCCGGCGAGGTGGTGCGGATCGACCTGAACCGGCCGATGGACGCGATCCGGGGCGAGCTGGCCAGGTACCCGGTCGCCACCAGGCTGTCGCTGACCGGGCCGCTGGTGGTCGCCCGCGACATCGCCCACGCCAAGATCGCGCAGCGGCTGGCCGCCGGTGAGCCGATGCCGTCCTACCTGCGCGATCATGCGGTCTACTACGCGGGACCGGCCAAGACCCCGGATGGGTACGCGTCCGGGTCGTTCGGGCCGACGACGGCCGGCCGGATGGACTCCTACGTGGACAGCTTCCAGGCGGCCGGCGGGTCGCTGGTTATGCTGGCCAAGGGCAACAGGTCCCCGGCCGTGACGGCCGCGTGCAAGGAGCACGGCGGGTTCTACCTGGGCTCGATCGGCGGGGCGGCGGCCCGGCTGGCCAGGGACTGCATCACCGGGATGGAGGTGCTGGAGTATCCCGAGCTGGGTATGGAGGCGGTCTGGCGGATCGAGGTACGCGACTTCCCGGCGTTCATTATCGTGGACGACAAGGGAAACGACTTCTTCGCCGATCTGAGCGGGCCGCTGCTGACCATCGGCCGGAAGTGAGGCCGGCATGACGGACTACCGGACCGAGCACGACTCGATGGGCGAGGTCCGCGTGCCCGCCGACGTGCTGTGGGGAGCGCAGACCCAGCGCGCGGTGGAGAACTTCCCCATCTCGGGCGAGCGCATCGACCGCGACATGATCGCCGGGCTGGCGTCGGTGAAGGGCGCGGCGGCCACGATCAACGGCAAACTCGGCGTGCTGGACGCCGAGATGGCGGCGGCCATTCACGACGCGGCGGCGCAGGTCGCCAGGGGCGGGCACGACAGCCAGTTCCCCATCGACGTGTTCCAGACCGGGTCGGGCACGTCCAGCAACATGAACGCGAACGAGGTCATCGCCGCCCTGGCCACGCAGCGGCTGGGGCGGCCGGTGCACCCGAACGACCACGTCAACGCGTCGCAATCGTCCAACGACGTGTTCCCGACCGCCATCCACCTGTCGGCCGTGTACGTGCTCGGGCGGCAACTCGGCCCGGCACTGGCGCACCTGGCGGCCGAGCTGGAGGGCAAGGCGGCCGAGTTCTCCGACGTGGTGAAGAGCGGGCGGACGCACCTGATGGACGCCACGCCGGTCACCCTGGGCCAGGAGTTCGGCGGGTACGCGGCCGCGGTCCAGCTGGGGATCGAGCGGATCGGCGGGTGCCTGGACCGGGTGGGCGCGCTGCCGCTGGGCGGCACGGCGGTCGGGACCGGAATGAACGCACCCCCCGGCTTCGCCGCCGCCGTCATCGCCAGGCTGGCCGGGGACCTGCGGCTGCCGCTGACCGAGGCAGGTAACCACTTCGAGGCGGCCGGTGGCCGGGACGCGCTGGTCGAGGCCAGCGGCGTGCTGCGGGTGATCGCGATCAGCCTGTACAAGATCTGCAACGACCTGCGGCTGATGAACTCCGGCCCGCGCACGGGCCTGGCCGAGATCGTGGTGCCAGAGCTCCAGCCCGGCTCGTCGATCATGCCGGGGAAGGTCAACCCGGTCATCTGCGAGGCGGTCTGCCAGGTGTGCACGCAGGTGATCGGGAACGACGCGGCGGTCGCGTTCGGCGGGGCGGCGGGCAACTTCGAGCTGAACGTCATGATGCCGGTGATCGCGCGGAACCTGCTGTCCTCCGGCCGGCTGCTGACCTCCGCCGCGCTGCTGCTGGCCGACCGGTGCGTGGCCGGGATCACCGCGGACGCCGGGCGGCTGCGGCGTAACGCGGAATCCTCGCCGGCGATCGTGACCGCGCTGAACCGCTTCCTCGGCTACGAGGCGGCGGCGCAGGTGGCACACGAGGCGATGTGCACGGGCGCGACGATCAGGGAAGTGGTGGTCGCCCTCGGTCACGTGGAACGCGGCGACATCACCGAGGAGCAGCTCGACCAGGCTCTCGACGTGCTGCAGATGACCCGCCCGGGATGACTTCTTTGCCCTTTTTGTCAGGCGAGGGCTTGTCTATTCTCAACTGCTTCACAGGAAATCTTGTAAGTACGCCGTGTAGGGTCCGGATATGCACGCTTTGGCGGGGGCGGGGCGCGTGATCGGGGGGCGCTACCGTCTCCGCGACCGTATCGGCACCGGTGCCATGGGCACCGTATGGCGGGCTACCGATGAGCTCCTGCACCGCGATGTCGCGGTCAAGGAAGTGGCGCTTCCCCCAGCGGTCGGTGGGCCCGAGCGCGATGCTGCCTACCAGCGCACGCTGCGCGAGGCCAGGACGGCCGCCAGGCTGAGTCATCCCGGCGTGGTCACCGTCTTCGACGTGGTCGAGGAGGATGGCCGCCCGTGGATCGTCATGGAGCTGGTCCAGGCCCGCTCACTGGACCAGCTCCTGGCGCAGGACGGGCCGCTGCCGCCGACCAGGGCGGCCGACATGGGGCAGCAGCTCATCGGCGCGCTGGCCACCGCGCACGCGGCCGGGGTGCTGCACCGGGACGTGAAGCCCAGCAACGTGCTGCTCACCCAGGACGGGCGGGCCGTGCTGACCGACTTCGGGATCGCCACGTTCGAGGGTGACGCGCAGCTCACCCAGACCGGCATCGTCATGGGCACCCCGGCCTTCACCTCGCCGGAGCGGATCCGCGGTGAGCCCGCGACGCCAGCCTCCGACCTGTGGTCGCTCGGCGCCACGTTGTTCGCGGCGGTACAGGGCCGCGGGCCGTACCAGGAGCGCGGCGGCGCGCTCACCACCATGAACGCTGTGCTGCACGAGGATTCGCCGACGGCCTCGGCGGCCGGCCAGCTCGGGCCCGTGATCTCCGCACTCATGCGCAAGGATCCGGCCGCCAGGCCCGACGCGGCCGGGACCGCCGCGCTGCTGGCCGGTGCGGTCGCCGGCGGAGTGCCCGGGCCTGGGTCGGGGATGGCCGTACGCAGGCCCGCAGCGCCCCCCGGAGGTGCCAGAGCGGGTGGCGGCGGTGCTGCTGGCCAGCCGGGTCAGCCCGGCCAGAGCTGGGCGGCGGGGGTGCCCGCCGAGGCGGCGGGCTTCGCCGTTGCCGCACCCACGGCCTGGGACAAGGTCGCCCCGCCCGCCGAAGCCTGGCCGCCGGACGGCTCCACCCCGGCCTACGACGCCCCGACCTGGGATCCGGCCGCGTATGCCGGGCCCGGCCGAGCCGCATCAGGCCGGGCCCCAGCAGGCGCGCCCGCACCGGGCCGGACCGGCCCGCCCCGGCCCGGCCCCGGATATGCCGTGCCCGGTGGAACCCTGTACGGCACGGTGAACAACGCTCCGTCCTACCTGGCGCCCACCGGACCGGCCCGCAACGGGTACGGCCCGGCCGTCCCCGGCAGGGTGGCCCCGCCTGCGCCCAGGCGCGGCCGGAGCGTGGCGCTGTTCGCGGGCGCTGTCGCGATCGTGGTCGCGGCGGGCGTCGTCATCGGCCTCGCGCTGCACCACGCCAGGCACCCGGAGCCCACGACGAGCGGTCAGGTCGGCGGGAACACCACGCAGCCGAGCGCGCCGGCCAGCCCGTCAAGCCCGGACAGCAGTACCAGCCCGGCGAGGACTGGCACGGCCGGGCTGCCGGCCGGGTACCAGTGGTTCTCGCTGCCCGCGGCCCGCTCGGGAGCGACCACCGGGTTCAAGATGGCGATGCCGCAGGGCTGGAATGCGACCACGAGCGGTCTGACCACCTACCTGCGCGACCCGCAAGGCGCCGCGTTCATGGAGGTCGACCTGACCACGCAGACCTTCCCCAACCCGATGAACGAGGCCCACTGGCTGGAGGTGCGGACGCACCACCAGGGAAAGTTCCCCGGTTACCGGCGGCTGTCGCTTCGGTCGGTCCCCGTGGCCGGTGCGAACGGCGCGGAGTGGAGCTTCAGCTGGCTGGACAACGGGAGGGGACGGGTGGTCGCTCAGGACTACCTGTTCGACCTCGACACCGCCAGCGGGGCGCAGTCCTACGCCGTCTACGCGTCCTCCCCGGTCTCCGCCTGGCCCCGGATATCCCAGAAGCTCAACGAGGCCATCAGCACCTTCCAGCCGCTCACCTAGCAGGGCTTGGTCATTTGTGAGCTGCCAGCTCAGTCCTGACCACCTTGCGCCGGTAGCCAGTGAGCCGCGTACCGCTCTGCACGCAAAGGATCCCGCTCCCACGGCTGGGCAGGTGGGGGCGGGATCCGTCCGGGCGTTCAAGCAGGTGGCTCTAGCTGGCTCGCGCGGCCGGCGGGTATGAGCCGGGCGGTGACGCCGGGCTGCCTGCCGTACTGGGCCAGCACCCGGCGGGCGGACTGCGCGCTGATCCGGGCTCTGGCGCAAATAACGTGAAGTAACGTTTCGATCTTGAAACGCCCGGCTGGCCGTGCAGGCCAGAACCAGCTCAGGTGGCTGACCAGGGCCTCCTGTCTGGCAGGGCGGACTAGTGGCCGCTGCTGTCGTGGCCGCCCGAAACAAGCACCGGCCAGTGACCTCACGTCGCACCGGTGCTGGCCGTCTTCTTGCTGAGCGCTTCGAGCCGAGGCGCCATCACATCCGTTGACGGAAAGGACGATCGATGTCGATCGAGCAGAACAAGGCCGTTGTCGGACGGTGGGTCACCGAGTTCTGGGGCCCGGACCTCAACCTGGCCGTCATCGACGAACTCGCCGCGCCCGACATCCGCTTCGAGTACTCGCTGCACGCACCGTGTCGCGGTCGTGACGAGGTCCGCGCGTTCGCCACAAAGTTCAGGGCTGCGTTCCCGGACCTGGCCTTCGGCGGCACCGCCGACCTGATCGCCGAAGGCGACTACGTCGTCGGGCAGTGGATCGGTGGCGGCACCCAGACCGGTGACGCGTTCGACGACATGCCGATCGGCGAGCTGCCCGCCGGCAGCGGCAAGTCGATGCGGTTCACCGGCACCACCGTCCTCAAGGTCGTTGACGGCCTGATCACCGAAGAGATCGGCCTCGACGACGGCGTGACGGTGCTCCAGCAGCTGGGCCTGATCAAGCCGACCTGACGACTCACGCCCCGCGCCGCGCCAGTCCTGCCAGCGGGGGAATCGCACTGTCATCAGTGGGTCGCGGCGAAGCTCAGCCAGCTTCGCCGCCACCCGCTCCGTGGTGCGCCTGCAAGCCCGGCGGGCGGCCTCTCGAAGTGGCCGCGGTAGCGCCAGGGTACCGAACCGATACCGAGTGCGGATTTGATCCCGCACCTCACGAAACGATGCCGGCGAAGCGTCTCACCTCTAGAGCATCGAACCCAGCGGACCAGCGCCACCCTCACTACCACATCCCAGAACGATCGGAGCCCACCATGAACTGGACCGTCGCCTGCTTCTGCGGGAACGTCTACACCGCTCCTCCCAACCGCTGCGATGAATGCGGCTGCACATTCGGCGAGTCTGCGCCCAGTCCAACCGCAAGCGCCACCGACGTGCGCGCCGACGGTGGCCTCGGCGTTAGTACCAGCCGGTGGCCTCCTCGTGTGACCAGGCCGCGCACGGCGAGCCGTACATGCCCCTGATGTATCCGAGTCCCCAGCGGATCTGGGTGGCCGCGTTCGTCTGCCAGTCCGGGCCAGCGCTCGCCATCTTCGACCCTGGGTAGGCCTGGGGGATGCCGTAGGCGCCGTCCGGGTTCGAGGCGGTGACGCTCCAGCCGCTCTCCCGCATCCACAGCGGGTCCAGGCACGAGAACTGGTTAGCTGACCAGCCGAAACTGCCCAGCATCGCCATGGCGATCTGCTGAGCCGAGCCCGATGGCTCAACCGGTCGTGGTGGCGGCACTGGCGCCTGCCGGGCTGGCGCCTGCTGCCGGGCCGCCTGCTGCTGGGCGGCCAGCTCGGCCGCCCGCTTTGCGGCGGCCCTGGCCGCCGCGGCCTTCCGCGCTGCTGCCCGGCGGGCGGCGGCGGCACGCGCCGCGCTGGCCGCGTTCAGCTCGGCCTGCCAGGCCGAGCCGGCTTTGACGGCTTCAAGCTGCCTGTCGAAGCGACCGCTGTTCGCGGAATTCGCGGCGTGGCTGAGGGGAAGGTAATCCGCTGTGGTTGCCGCGCCAGCCGTAGCGCCGGCTGGCCAGGTAGCGGCGAGAGTGGCGGAAGCCGCTACGACGCCGATACCGGCAGCGGCAATTCCTATCGTGAGTTTCGAGGGTTTTCTGACAATCCGACGGCGGAGCAAATTCTGCCTTCGGTCATACGCGCGGTGCGCGGCGAGCCTTCACCCGCTGCCACCGCCTGGCCTGCAGGAGCGCCGGACGGCGGTGTGCGGATGTGCCGCGGGTCATGGCGGCGAGTGATCACTTGATCACCGTCGCGCACACCGGGTGCTGTCAGCCGTCCACCATGCCTAATGAAATGCCGCGATGTATGCGGAAAACGGTGTGGCGTAAGTCACAATAAACAGCCCGAAGGGCCGGAAAATTATCGAAGCCTGCCCTCTGAGCTGGTCCTTTTCCCCAAAGGTCTAGACCCAATAGTAACCGTATGAGCCACATCACAATATGACACCTAGATAGGAGAACTTACTCTGCGTATAAGAATATTTACCTTCTAGTAAGGTTTTACTAACGGCTCAAATACCGAAAACTTTACCACTCTGTAATTTAAATCTTATCGTTCCGTGATCGGCTCAGCCGTCGCAGCGGGCAGGGCTGGATCAGTAGTAGCTGTGCCCCTGCCAGAACGCCCAGGCGCTGCACGGATCGCCGTAGGCGGCCTTGATGTACCCCAGGCCCCATCTGATCTGGGTTGCCGGGTTCGTCTGCCAATCCGAGCCCGCGCTGGCCATCTTTGAGCCGGGCAGCGCTTGCGGGATGCCATAGGCACCGCTCGGGTTCTCCGCGTTGTAGAGCCAGTTGCTCTCTCTGGTCCAGATGTTGTTCAGGCAGCTGAAGTAGGAGTGCGGGGGGAAGCCGAACGACGACATCATGTTCCATGCGATGCTCTGCGCGGTCCCCGGGTTCGGCGGTGGGGCGGGCGGCCCAGTCGTGGCGGAACCCGGGCCGCCGCCGGGGCCCGATGACGGGGACGACGTCTGGCGGGATGCCAGCCTGGGCGTGCCCGCCAGGCTCAGCGTCTTGGACGCGGCGCTAATGGCGATGAGCTGCTCGCGCTGCTTCTCCAGCTCGGCCACGGCATGGCTGGTCGGGACCGCGATCACGGCGGCCACCGCACCCAGGTTGTCATTGGAGCCGGGACGGATTCCGACCAGATAGGCCGCGGCACCGACAGCGATGGCAACGACCGCCGACACGGCGGCAATAGGAAGAGCAACCCCGGACTTACGGCGGGAGGCTCGCCTCTTCCCCGGGGCCCGCCTCCGGTGTTGCGACAACGCAGTCCTCTCCGACGGCCATGCACGCAGTGGCAGCTGCCCCGCGCGCTGACGAGCCGCGGTTCAGGGCAGCGCGTCAGGTGGCTCCCGGGCCCCATGCGCCATGTCCCAGCGATCACACGGGGTGCCCACCTGCCGGCAGGCCGAGTACCATTGCCGATTGATCTTGCCAGAGCAGCGGGAGGGGTCCGCAACCGATTCGGCTGAAAAAGTTGTGTCGGCTGCCGCCCAATGTGGTGACAGAAATACCACATTGGATGCACGTAATGTGACAATCCGCAGGTGGACGGGGCAGCGCTTCCGTGGTCGCCGCTCACGGCCAGGATGAAGCCTTTTGCCGTAGCAACCATCGCGAGGTCACATTACGGGCTAACTTGCCACCATGACGGTAACCAGCACAGCCGGGAAACACCAAGCCCGGCCGGGGCCACGAAGATTATTCAAAACACCTGAGTTGACCTCGCTGTCAGGGGCTTTGACCAGCGGCAATATCCACCGCCGGACGTTTTGAATAACATTCAACTGTGACTGACCGGGGTGACATCAGCAGGCAGCGTCAGGCGCGGAGCCGGTGGCAACTCGGTACCGGGGACGCGGAGACGGTGCTGGCCGAGGCGCGCAAGGCGCTGTTCGTCATGGTCGGCTTTCTCGCGATCCTGTGGATCGTGCAGATCGCGAACGCCGCCGACCACTACCAGCTCACCTTCGATTATGGGATCGTCCCGCACGACGTGGGCCGCCTGCCGGAGATCTTCACCGCCCCGTTCCTGCATGTCAGCTGGGCGCACATCGAGGGCAACTCGGGTCCGCTGTTCATCTTCGGGTTCCTGGCCGCCTACCGGGGGGTGCCCAAGTTCCTCGGCGTGACGCTGGTCGTGGCGATCACCAGCGGGCTCGGCGCCTGGATCTTCGAGAGCTCGCACAGCGTCGGCGTGGGGGCCAGCGGCGTCGTGTTCGGCTACTTCGGCTACATCATCGTGCGCGGCATCTTCGACCGGCACCTGATCGACCTGATGCTTGGCCTGGTCATGGCGCTCTGCTTCGCCTACCAGTTCTCGGTCCTGCTGCCCGCCCAGGGGATCGGCTGGCAGGCGCACATCGGCGGCGTGGCCGGCGGCGTCGCGGCCGGCTGGTTCTTCCGCGACCGCAGAGACCGCGGCAGCCGCAAGCCAGCCGGGCCGCCCGCCACCAGGCCAGGCAGCACGCCGCCCGGCGGGCCGCGGACGGCGCTGCACAAAGAACTCGACGACATGGGCCTATGAGCGTGATGCAAACCGCATCGAGTGTGCGGCCCGGAGGACCCGCGCGAGCGATCTGGCCGGGGCAGGCGCAGCAGCCAGGCAGGGATTTTGCATAACGCGACATATAAAGAAAACACTCTGAGCGTGGTTCCTCCGCCGGGCGGCTACCTGGCCGGCATCCGCCATCCCGTCCTGGTCGAGACCGACGCGCAGTGGCTGGCCCGGCCCGAGGTGCTGCGCGGCCTAGCCGCCGTGGCGGACGCGGGCCTGGTCTACGACATCGTGTGCCTGCCCAGGCAGGCCGGGTGGGCCAGGTAGGCCGGGTTCGCCAGGCGGACCAGGCAGGCCATAGGGACGTAATTACCTGATATTTGTTATTGCAACCTTTTGGCAACGTTACCTAAACTCGCCCGAGGCGGCAGCGGACGAGCCGGTGGGAGGTGCCAATGGCCGTGGGCGGACGCCTGGCGAGGATCCGCGCCGGCCTGACCCCGCGCGAATGGGCCGGAGCCGGGGGCATGGTGGCCGCGATCATCGGCCTGCACGTGCTGGGCTGGGGGATGCTCACCGCCGCGCTGGGCGGCCACTACCACATCAGCAAGACGACGGCCTTCGGCGTGGGCACCGGCGCCCTGGCCTACACGCTTGGCATGCGGCACGCGTTCGACGCCGATCACATCGCGGCGATCGACAACACCACCCGCAAGCTGGTCAGCGAGGGCAAGCGGCCGCTGTCGGTGGGCTTCTTCTTCTCCCTCGGCCACTCCAGCGTGGTGTTCGTCCTGGCCATACTGCTGAACTTCGGCATCCGCAGCCTCGACGAGCAGGTGAAGAACTCCAGCTCACACCTGCAGTACACCACCAACATCATCGGCACCCTGGTGTCCGGGATCTTCCTGTTCCTGATCGCCGGGCTGAACATCGTGATCCTGGCCAGCATCCTCAAGGTGTTCCGCGAGATGCGGTCGGGCAAGTACGACGACGAGCAACTGGAGGAGCAACTCGCCAAGCGCGGCCTGATGAACCGGTTCCTCGGCGGGCTTGCCCGCAAGGTGGACACGTCCTGGAAGATCTACCCGGTCGGCTTCCTGTTCGGCCTCGGCTTCGACACCGCCAGCGAGGTGGCGCTGCTGGTGCTGGCGGGCAGCGCGGTGGTCAGCGGGCTGCCGTTCTACGCCATCCTGTCGCTGCCGATCCTGTTCGCCGCCGGGATGAGCCTGTTCGACACGGCGGACGGCTGCTTCATGAACTTCGCCTACGACTGGGCGTTCTCCCGCCCGGTGCGGAAGGTCTACTACAACCTGACCATCACCGGGCTCTCGGTGTTCGTCGCGCTGTTCGTCGGCGCGGTGGAGGTCCTCGGGCTGCTGGCCCAGGACGGCCACCTGCGCGGCGGCGGCTGGCACTGGCTGGCCAACTTCAACATCAACACGGCTGGGTTCGTCATCGTCGGCGTGTTTGTGGTCACCTGGGCGGTCGCCCTGGCCATCTGGCACTTCGGCCACATCGAGCAGAAGTGGGAAGCCAGCACCGCCAAGGCCGCCGACTGACCCCGGCTCACCCCGCGGGCAGGACCGGCAGCAGCACGTGCGCCTGGCACCGCGCGTCACTGAAGATCTCGAACCGGCAGCGCCGCCCCCTGGTCGCCGAGCCAAAGGGCTCGCCAGTGCCGAGGTTGCGGGCGAACCGCGGGAAAGCACCCCCGCTCACCTGCACCCGGATCCGGTGCCCGGCCTGCATCCGGTAGGCCGTCGGGTGCAGATCCACGTCCACGGCCAGGATCCCGTCGTCGCCAGCCTGGACGTCGGGCGCTGGCACGCTCTGCGGGCTGAGCCGCCGGATCCCGTCCACGATGTTGCGCGAGACCCCCTTCAGATCGACGTCGCAGACCCGGACGAACAGATCCGCATGCTTGCGCTCGGTGCGCAGGTAGATCCGGGCGCTGACCGGTCCCACCAGGTCCAGCGGGCCGGGCAGCGGATCGCTGGTGTAGGTCAGCACGTCCGGCCTGGCCTCGATCGCCGCGTTGTCGACCTGCATGCCCCCCGGCCGCTGCAAAAGCGGGCCGCCGGCCGAGGGCGTCGGATCGGCTGGGTTGTAGACGAACGTCGCGGGCGCGGCGTCACCGGAAGCAGCCTCGCGGCTCAGCCCGCCCTGCGCGCCCAGGTAGAAGGCCGTGGGAACGGTGGCAGGCGGCGGCCACTCGTCGAGCTCCAGCCAGTCGCCCGCCTGCTGCAGGAACAGCCGGACCGGCGCGCCAGGCGGCAGCGGGCCGTCGTTGAGATGGTGGTCGAGCCAGGCGACGTCCTCGATCATGGTGGCCTTGAGCTCGCCGGGGTCGCCGTGCAGCCAGGGCCCGACGGTGAGCCGGGCCGTGACGCCGGCCGCGCGGATCGCCGCGTAGTCCCGCAACTGCTCGGCCAGGAACAGGTCCCACCAGCCGGTGACCATGCTGACCGGCGGGAGCCGGGTCAGATCGGCGTGATCGTGGTCGGCCACCGCCCAGAAGTCATCGGACGGGGCGGCGTGCTCGGTGAAGTCCCGCCAGAAGGCGACCGGGGCACCCGCGACGGTGACGTCGGCGGCCTGCAGCGGCACCTGCCAGAAGGCCCGCTTCAGCCTGGCCTGCTGGACCGGGTTCGGGAGTCCGCCGAGCCCGCCCCCACGCTCCTGCCTGCCGATCAGCCCGGTCCAGGCCAGTGCGTTCTGCAGGCTGGGCGCGCCGTGCCGGTAGAAGGTGCTGGAGAACTTCGCCGCGGTGACCGTCAGGGACACCGAACGCAGGGGCGGATCGGCGTACGGGGCGACCGCCCACTGCGTGTGCCCAAGGTAGCTGCCGCCCGTCGTCGACACCCGGCCGTCGCACCACGGCTGCTCGCGCAGCCAGGCGACCGTGGCCAGCCCGTCGGCATGCTCGGTCAGGAACGGGCGGAACTGCCCGCCCGACCCGAACGTCCCGCGCGTGCTCTGGATGAACACCTGAAATCCCCGGCGGGCCAGCGGCGCGGCGAACAGGATCCCCCACGTGCCCGCCCGGCCGTACGGCGAGCGGATCAGCACCGCCGGCATCGGCTCGTCGCGCCCGGCGGGCCGGTAGTGATCACCGAGCAGGACGACGCCGTCCGGCATGGGAACCCGCACATCGCGCCGCAGCACGTAGGGCTGGGCCACACCGGGCAGGTCCATCATGCGGTCAACGACCTGGCCGGCGATCTGGGACAGCGGATTCATCAGCCAGGCTCCTCGCGATGGGCGGCGGTGGGTCGCAATCGGCTAGCCGAAAGCTACCAAGAAATACCGGCCAGGCTACCTAACCCGCAACCTGCAGCGCCGCCGCAACCTGTCAGGCGTTCACAGCCAGGCAGCCGGGCGCGATCATCATCCCTGGCCGGGTGCGCGAGTGGACATTGTGCGGCCGGGCGAAGGCTGAACATGGCACCGTTCGGCGGGTTTTCTTTCTTTTCCACATAAACCCGATCAAGACGCCCTCAGCCTGGAAGACAGACGGTCATCCGAACGGCGAAACAATCAACCCCGGTAATAGCGATCGGCGACGGTAAGCACCCCGTCGAGCAGGGCCAGGCCCTCCTTGGCTTCGGCTGGTGAGACCGTGCACGGCGGGACCACGGCCAGGCGGTTGAAGGTCGTGATCACCAGCAGGCCGCGCCGCCGGCATTCGGCGGCCAGCACGCTCATGGCCTCGGACGAGCCGCCGTAGGGGGCGAGCGGCTCTCGGGTCTGGCGGTTGGCGACGAGCTCGAGCACCCAGAACACGGCCAGGCCGCGGGCCTCACCGACGACCGGGTGCGCGCTGGCCAGCTCACGCAGGCCGGGGCCGAGCACGTCGGCGCCGATCATGGCGGCGTGCTGCGGGATGCCCTCGTCGGCCATCGCGTCGAGGGTGGCCACGATGGCGGCGCAGGCCAGCGGGTGACCGGAGTAGGTCAGGCCGCCGGGGAATACCCGCTCGCCGAACGTCGCCGCGATCTGGTCCGAGATGATCACGCCGCCGACCGGGACGTAGCCGGAGTTGACACCCTTGGCGAAGGTGATGAGATCGGGTACCACGCCGTGCTCCTTGAAGGCGAACCAGTCCCCGGCCCGGCCGAAGCCGCACATCACCTCGTCGGCGATGTAGACGATGCCGTGGCGGTCACACAGCTCGCGGACCCCGGCCAGGTAGCCGGGCGGCGGGACCAGCACCCCGGCGGTGCCCGGGATGGTCTCGAGCAGCACGGCGGCGATGGTGGCCGGGCCCTCGAACTCGATGACCTGCTCGAGATGCTGGAGCGCGCGCTCGCACTCCTGCTCGGGCGTCTGCGCCCAGAACGGCGACCGGTAGAGGTAGGGGCCGAAGAAGTGCACGTGACCGGTGGCGTACTCGTTCGGCCAGCGGCGTGGGTCGCCGGTCGAGCTGATCGCGGCCCCGGTGTTGCCGTGGTAGGAGCGGTAGGTGCTGAGCACCTTGCTGCGGCCGGTGTGCAGCCGCGCCATCCTGATGGCGTTCTCGTTGGCGTCGGCGCCGCCGTTGGTGAAGAAGACCTTGCTCATCCCGTCGGGCGCCAGCGTGGCGATCCGGCGGGCCGCCTCTCCCCTGACCTCGCAGGCGTGCTGCGGGGCCAGCGTGGTCAGCCGGGCTGCCTGGGCGGCGATCGCGGCGGTCACCTTGGGGTGCTGGTGCCCGATGTTCACGTTGATGAGCTGGCTGGAGAAGTCCAGGTAGCGACGGCCGTCGTAGTCCCAGACCCAGGAACCCCCGGCCGCCGCGATGGGCAGCGGACTGAGCGCCTGCTGGGCCGACCAGGAGTGGAACACGTGCGCCCGGTCCATCGCGAAGACCTCGGCGCCGCGAGCCGGGTCGGGGGTGTGGTCAGACATAGCTCTCCCTGGCACGGAATATGGCCGCGACCCGGTCCCTGGGCAGCGCCGGGCTGCGGTGGCCCTGGTGTCCGGTCATGTCCTCGTTGGCGGCCAGCGCGTTGGCCACGGCCTCCTCGGTGGCTTGCACCACGGCCTCGTAGAACGGATCCAGGCAACCCCATGGTATGAACCGCAACTGGTCATAGCCGCCCCCGGCATCGATGTTCACCGTGCCAAGCCTGATGGCGCCGGGGCTGGCGGTGGAGAAGGCCAGGAACAGATCCCCGGAGAAGTGCGATCCCGAGGTGCCGGTCCTGGCCAGGCCCAGGCTGACCCGGCGGGCCAGGGCCTTGCACTGCGGCGGCATCAGCGGGGCGTCGGTGGCGACGATCGCGATCACCGAGCCCGCCCCGGCCGGGGCGGCGAAGGCGTCGGCCATCGGGTTGTCGCCGGCCAGCATCTTGCCCAGCGGAACCCCGGCCAGCGTCAGCTCGGCGCGGCGGCCGAAGTTCGCCTGCACGAAGACGCCGACCGTGTAGCCGTCCCCGGCGTGGGAGACCAGCCGGGACGCGGTGCCCGATCCGCCCTTGAACTGGTAGCAGTTCATCCCGGTGCCGCCGCCCACCGACCCCTCTTCGACCGGGCCTGGCTGGGCGCTGGCAAGCGCCTCGATGCCGGTCTCCTCGGTGACGTGGTGCCCGTTGGCATCGTTGAGGTAGCCGTCGTAGGTCTCCGCCGCCACCGGCAGCAGCCACGCCTCGGCGGTCTCGGGATGGTCCCTGATGAGCCAGGCGATGACCGCGGCGTGCGCTATGCCCACGGCGTGGGTGTTCGTGATGACGACCGGCCCGGCGAACGCGCCGGACTCCTCGATCCAGGAGACGCCGGTCATCTCGCCGTTGCCGTTCAGCGAGAAGAAGCCCGCGGCGACCGGATCGGCGGTGCCGCCGGCACCGCGCGGGTGGATAGCCGTCACGCCGGTCCGCACCGACTCGCCCTCGATCAGGGTCTTGTAGCCGACCGTGATGCCGGGCACGTCGGTGATCGCGTTCCACTGGCCTGGAGTCCCGTCGAACGGGATGCCAAGGGCGCGGGCGCGCGGCTTGCCGGCCGGGGTGGCCAGATGCGGTTCCGGCATGCTCAGGATTCCTCCTCGTCGACGGCGGCGTGCAGCAGGTTCCATGCCTTGCCCCGCTGGGAGTCCGCCGAGTCCCGGCTGTCCCTGCATGTGGCGCTGCTGGCCTTGCAAGCCATCTCGGCCCCAGCGGGCGGCCGTCAGGATGGCGGGTGATCCGGCGGGCAGCCGCGGCTGTCCTGCCCGCTAACTGTGCGTTTCATTATTTTTGGAAAGAAATCGCCGAACGGTGCCCACCTGAACGATCACTCACGCGCACCTCGCCCGTGAGATACCCCGGCATCGGGCTGGGGAGCCCCAGCCGTTCCGCGTCATGGAAGTGGGGCGCCCGGGTGTGCAGCTGAGTCCGGGCGTCGCTGGCGGGCCAGCCCGAAGACCGTCTCCCGGAGCATCCGCAGAACCCCGTCCAGGTCATCCATGGATGCCTGAACCCGGCTGCGCACTTCCGGCTCGGTGGTCAGGGTGGCGGCGCTTTGCAAGGTGAGCCCGGCCGCGAAGACCTTCTGGATGACTTTGTCCTGGAGGTCGGCGGCGATCCGGTCCCGGTCGGCCAGGACGGTGTGCTGCCGGAGCTGGTTCTGCAGCGCGGCCTGCTTGTGCTGGGCGCGCCGGATCCGGTCCCGCAGGCCGTGCGCCGCGACGGAGATCAGCGCGCCGAGCGCGGTCCACAGCAGCACCCGGCGGGTCAGCACCGCCGCCGGGACCACCGTGGGCGTCAGGGAGATGATCACCTCAGTGGCCACGATCGCGGCCACGATCACGGCTGATTCCCACCGCTCGTGGAACAGGGCAGTCCAGATCAGCGGGATCAGGATGACGATGCCCACGCCCGAAGTGGTGCCCGCGGCCAGGTTCAGCGCCAGCACTGAGCCGGTATAGGCCAGTGGGACGAGCACCGGCAGCCAGGCCGGCAGCCGTGACCAGGGCAGCGCGACCGCCGCCAGCACCGCCGCCAGCAGCACGGCGCTGGCCACCACTGCCCCTAGTGAGACGGGGCCGGGCGGGAGCGCCAGGCTGGCCTCGGCCAGCACCGCGACGACCGCGAACGGGGCCGCCCGGGCCAGCAGCCCCGGCCCCTGGAACGGATACCCGGGCGGCAGGTCAGAAGTAAGCACGGTTTCTGCCAGTTGTGGCAATTTGTCAGTAGAAGTCATCTGTGACATTCTTCTCCCGCTAGAACATTAGCCGCATCGCTCTGGTCCCCTGAAGCGCAGCGGCTTTCCCGCACCGCAAACCTCGGCCAAGTGCAATCTGGTACAGATATTCAGTCAGCTAAAATCCTACGCCCGGGGCACTGTTTCTGCCTACCCTGGCTCCAGTGATTATGCTCTCCTGGAGCCGGGTTGATTCTTAACCTTGCTGATCTGCCTGATGGCACGTGGTGCACAGCCGCATGGCCACCCGCGTCTGACAGATATTCACGCCGTTGAGCCCATAACAAGTAGCTTATTCCCTGGCTCATCCCCGAACCCTGTGCTGCCATTTAGATCCACGCAGATTACTGACATTTATTCTGCCCTCAGAAATACCCTCACCGCCTACCTGGAGGGCGGTGGGTGATCCGGCGGGCAGCCGCAGCTTTGCCGGATCATGACCTCGGTGTGCAGGACGATGTCGCGGGTGCCGCTCTGCTGCCCGTGCAGGGCGTCGAGGATGGTCATGACTGCCAGCGAGCCGAGCTCCTCGGCGGGCTGGCGGACCGTGGTCAGCGCCGGGCGCAGGTAGCGCGAGATGATGATGTCGTCGAACCCGGTGACCGCGCACTGCTCAGGCACCGCGATCGCATGCCGCTCCAGCGTGCTCAGCAGCCCGGTGGCCATCTGGTCGTTCATGCACATCACGGCGCGGGGCAGTTCGGCCCCGCTGGCCAGCCAGCCCTCGGCCAGCCGCGAGGTGAACGCTTCCGAGTAGTCGCCGCAGCCCATCTCGGTCACCGAGGCCCCCGCCTGCCTGGCGACCTCGTGCACGCAGGCGAGCCGCTCGACCGCGTCCGGGCTCGACGGCGGCCCGGTGATGACACCGATCTGCCGGTAACCGTGCCCCCCAGTCAGGTGCTGGACGAGCTCGGTCATGGAGTCGCGGTTGTCGATGCGCAGCACGGTCTCGTCTGCGATCGGATGTTCCCAGGCGAGCGCGACGACCGGCTTGCGGTGCGACAGCCAGGCGAGGGTCTCGGCGTCCACCGCCCGGTCGACCACCACGATGCCATCGGTACGCCCCAGCATCTCCCGCGCCGTGCTGGCCGCCGACCGGCTGTCGACGTAGCCGATCAGCATCGTGTACCCCTCGAGCTGGGCCCGCCACATCGAGCCCCGGATGACATCGTGATCAAAGAGCAGGGCCTCGTGGTCCTCATCGGCCGCCCGTCCGGTCACGAACGCCTCGTGAGCGCGGCTGATGAACAGGAAGCCAATGGTGGCATGCGCGCCGGAGCTGAGGCTGCGCGCTGTCGCGTCCGGGATGTAGCCGAGCTCCTCGACGGCCGCCATCACCCGGGCGCGGGTGGCCGGGCGCAGCCCGTCGAGGTTGTTGATCGCGCGGGACACGGTGGCGATGGACACACCGGCCCGCCGCGCGACATCGTAGATGGTCGGCGGTGCCTGGCCATGATGCGGCGCGGTCACTGCTTACCCCTCCTGACGCGAAGGCGTTCCGCCCACGAGTCAGATCGTAGCGGCGCGGGGTGCCAGTCAGCCGGTGACACCGCGCCCGGGGCGGACGATGCCGTTCTCGTAGGCGAAGACCGCGATCTGCACGCGGTCCCGCAGGTCCAGCTTGGCCAGGACGCGGGCCACATGGCTCTTGATGGTCGCCTCGCTCAGGAACAGCCTGGCGGCGATCTCGGCGTTCGACATCCCCCTGGCGACCAGCCGCACGACCTCCAGCTCCCGCTCGCTCAGCCGGGCGGTCGCAGCACCGGCCTGGGTGCCGGGCATCGGCCCACGGCAGAAGTCCTCGATCAGCCGCCGGGTGATGACCGGGGCGAGCAGCGCCTCACCGGCCGACACGGTCCGCACCGCCCCGGCGAGCTGCTCGCGGCTGGCGTCCTTCAGCAGGAAC
>DASXMU010000086.1:0-5213 GCA_036495485.1 Streptosporangiaceae bacterium | reverse complement strand
ACCGGGTTAGGTGCGGCAGTTCCCCGGTCATGGCCGTCCCTCCCGAGTCGCAGGCGACGAAGACGATGCCGGCGACGCGGAGTCCATCGGCCGACGCATCACGATCGCGTCCGTGCCGCTCGGCTGGTAGTAGCCACGGCGCAGCCCGATCTGGCTGAAGCCGTACCTGGCGTAGAGCCCCTGCGCCCGGAGGTTGTCCACCCTGACCTCGAGGAACACCTCCACGCAGCCCCTGCTGCCGGCCTCGGCCAGCAGCGCTTCGAGCAGCGCCGACCCGATGCCCTGGCCCCAGCGGGCGGTGGCGACGGCCATCGTGAGCACGTCGGCCTGGCCGCCAGCGGGCCGGCCGCCAGCCAGCGCGAGCAGGCCCGCGTACCCGACGACCTCGCCGTCGTCCTCGGCCACCAGGTAGAACCGGCCCCTGGATGTGCCGGCGAGCTCTGCGGTGAACATCTCCCGGGTCCAGGCGTCCTCGGCGAACAGCGCACGTTCGAGGGCGAGGACCGCGGCCAGGTCGCCGGCCGTCATCGGGCGCAGGCTGACGGTCACGCCGCCGACACCCGCTTTGGCGGCCCGGGTACCCGGGCGTCCGGCCTGCGCAGATACTGGGGCTCGGCCGGCTGGAGCGATTGGCCCGCCCGGATTCTTTCCGTTGCCAAAATTGCAAGCCATGACGCGGCCGGATAGCGAGGCTCGATCGGCTCGCCAAAATCGGCGGGATAGAGCCACGGGCCCTCGCCAGCCGCCACAGCGGCGGGATCCAGCCCGGCCGGGGGCCCGGCCGCCGGGCCGCCGATGCGCTCACCGTCGCCGGTGTACCGCGCCCAGTAGACCTCCTTGCGCCGGGCATCGGTCGCGACCAGGAACTCCCGGCCCGCCGCCGCGCCGGCCGCGGCCCGGGCGATCGCGTCGAGCGTGCACACCCCGTAGACCGGCACGTCGAGCGTGGCACCGAGCACCCGGGCGGTGACCACGCCGACCCGCAGTCCGGTGTAGGGGCCGGGCCCGGTGCCGGTCACCACCGCGGTCACATCCGGCATGACCGCCCCGGCCTGGCCGAGCACGCTGACAATGGACGGCATGAGCAGCTCGCCGTGGCGGCGGGCGTCCACGATGGTGGACTCGGCGAGGACGCGCTCACCGTCGTGCACGGCGGCCGTGATAGCCGGTGTCGCGGTGTCGAACGCAAGCAGTAGCACGGATGAACAGCGTAGATGACAAGGCGGGGTAGTCCCGCCGCGGTGTGGATGCTGCTTCGCGGAACGGTTACGGCATGGTCATTGCGTGATTGCGCAGGCGTGGCTGCACAATTGTCCGGCGGTCAGGTGGTTTCGGCCCGGGCGGGAGCCCGGCATCCTTGCACTGGCAGGGGGCATACCGGAATGGAGCGCGTGATATGCCGTTGGGCTCTGAAAATGACGCTAATGTAGCGCAGCTCATGAAGTGGCTCGGGAGTGACGATGCTCCGTCGGATGCGGTGCAGTTGCGTGAGGAGCTGGCCTACCTGCTGTTCTATGGCGACCCGACGTGGGCGAGCAACGATGACAGCGGCAGTGTCAGCGACTACCGGGCTATCCTGGCGGGCTGGTTTTCCGATGATGCCAGTAGTGAGAGTGAGTTCATCGAGCTGACCAAGCCCGGAAACGAGTCCGCAAACGCCCGCGACGAACTGGTCTCGTGGTTCACCCCGGTGGTGGAGAAGTGGAAGCAGTGGGCGAAGACCACCGAAGGGGCCGTGGAGAAGGGCATCCCGAACCCCAACTACGAGGCTGACCAGACGCCTGGCACACAGTACTACTGGTATGACCCGGGCAACGAGGTGTACCTGTACGCGAGCGCGCCGGATGCTCCCGATGCGGACTGGCTCAGCTATGAGGATCGCCGGTACACACCGGTCGCCTTCGACGATGACCGCAAGACCAACTACCGGCAGGACGTCGTCACCAGTGGTTACGAATTCCAGTCCCGGGTGCGGTCGGGCAAATGGCTTACCCAGGCGGAGTGGGATCAGGAGGTCCAGGCCACCGGCAACCGGGCCGGTACGGGCGATCCGCAGTACACGGTTCCGGTGTATGACGCCGGGTTCCAGATGTACCGGCGGTTCAACTCGGTCAGCCGGACGTACGAGTACGCCGATGACGCGGCCGCTGACACCTGGCTGACCACGGCCGAGGCGACTGCCAAGCTGGCCGCCCGGAATCCGGCAGAGCAGCAGCCTGCCGCTACCGGGCAGGAAGGCCAGGCCGCCGCAGGACGGGTCGCTGGCGATGCGGCGTCACAGATCGGCCTGGCCGCGATCAAGGAGCTCGCCGCCCAGGACGGCATCGACCTGGGTGACCTGCCGGCCGAAGAGCTGGCGGCCCTGACCGCCGACGTCCTGGCCCAGCGCATCGAGGCCGCCGGGCTGGCCGGCTAAGGCGACCCCAACCACCCCCGCCCACACCGCAGGAACAGGTGATGACGTGTCCACTGCAGAAGAGATCCGGGCGAGCCTGGCCCCCATTGTCGACCGGCTGATCAAGGAGAATCCCGGCCTCGCCCGTGACTTCAAAGCCACATTCCCGACCAGCGACAGCGCCATCCAATGGGTGAGCCATGAGCTCGGCCGGCTGAGCAAGCAGATCACCGTGGCTGCCCAGGGGTCCGAGGCCGGGTCCGCCAGCCCGGACGCCGGGAAGATCGACGCCTATGTGGAAAAAGTGCTTGCGCCAGCACTGGCCGCCTCGCTCGAGGAGATAGATACGAAATCCCTGACCGAGGACGACATCTACGAGGCGTTGAACAGCGCACTCGCCCAGATCAGCCAGACAGCCAAGTGAGCCCGGCTTAGCGCACCCGAACTACTCCCGCGAAGAGGAATAAAATGTCACACTCAGGCTCAGGCTCAGGCTCAGGCTCCGCGATCGTCACTGGAATCGCCGTTGGAGTCGTAGCGCTGCTGACACTTGCCCTGGTGAGAAGATTGACCTCCTCTCCGCCGCCAGGATCGAGACAGTCGGTCATGCAATCGGCAAGAGACAATCCGCAGGTGCGTAGCGTCGTGCAGTCGGCGCTGGGCTCGGGCTCCCGCAGTGGTCAGGTGCAAAGTAATGTGCAGTGCGCGGCGTTCTGCGAGGTTGATCTGAACTTTGAAGTGGGCGTGGTGCGCTGCCCTAACGGGAGCATAAGCGAGCACCAATGGGGGCCGTTCTATCATCCGGATTGCCTGCCTAATAGTGGCAAGTGCCCTGCATGCCAGCTCATGCTCGGGAATGTCGCTAGTTATGTGGTGCATGACGCTCACACGGTCCCCCAGGCGCCCGCGGAGACGTGGACACCCGTGACGGCCGCACGCTGGGCCGGTTGCACGATGAGACAGGTGGGAATGCTGTGTCACGCAACTTCAGCCGCGGCGATCTGGCAGTCCTTTGGCCATCAAAAAACCCCATACGAATGCGCCAACGAGTGGGCATTCAGTATCCAGGGACGATCCAATTACCCTCAATATACAACTCAATACACAAAATTCGCAGCAAAACTGCCATCAGGCAGCAGTGTGGCGCAAGTGCACGCCCTCATGGCGGATGACGACGCGGGCGCTTATGCGATTACCGAGCTGACCAGTAAATTTGGCGAGCCGATACTCACAGGTGTCGGCACCGTCAAGCGGGTGACAACCATTAGTTTCACCGGACCCAGCGGAATCCAGAGCGCAATCGACACTAATAAGCTCATCTTGGTGGGAGATTACAATCACTGTATCGTCGTCTGTGGATACAGTACGTCCACGCGAGGTGGCCAGCGGGTCATCTATTATGACCCAATGTCGGGTGCAACGAAACAAGATGGGTGCGATTCTTTCCTTGCCAGCAAGGAAGAGTTCTTGATCGTCGGCTGAGACACAAGCGCAGGGCATGAATGCCTTGCGTGTTAAGAGACGTGACGGCCGGATGGCCACCGGTACCTGTCACATGGAGCTGGGCTCTGCTGGAAAGGACACACCACGTCGACTAGCCGGGAATGGCGGGTGAGGCGAACAGGCTGGATTACCTGGTCGGTTCGCTGGCGAAGTCGAACTCGCCGTCGGCGGCGCCGGCCAGGAAGGCCGCCCACTCTCCCTCGTCAAAGCGCAGTTCAACGCCGCTGGCGATGGACTTGACGAGCGTGTCGGTGCCCATCCTGGTGATGGCTGCGGCACCGTTGCCGCTGGCCGGAGCTTTGGGCGCTTCGCGGACGAATGCCGCCCAGGCAGCAGAGGAGAAGCTGATCGTGCCGGTGCCGGGGTGTTTGCTGTGCCGGATGACCACGCTGTCGGCCGCTGGGGCAATCTCGACACAGTTTCCAGTGCCAGTGCTGTAGCTGCTTTTGCGCCACGCGGCGGGGGCGTTTGCCGCCGATGAGCCGGTGTTCATGGCAGATCCTTGATCACATCGTGGATGAGGTTCAGTGATTCTCGCGGGGGTAGTGCCTGGCTTTGCACGGAGGCGACGGCGTGTAGATAGCTGCGGATCACACCACGGCGCTCATGCACTGTCCAGGATGTCACACCATCGACGTAAACGGCTTCCGGGTCCGTTTCGTCGGGCCACTGGATGATCACGAACGAGTCGCCGAGCGCGGCGTGCGCATCGGCCGTGAACGGGACTACCTGCACGGTGACATCGTGCTCGCGGACCACCCGCGTCACGTGGGTCAGTTGCTCCCGCAGCATCCCAGGACCACCGACCTGCTGGCGTATGGCGGCTTCGCCCAGGATCGCGGTCACCCGGAGCCCCTCACCGAGCCGTTCCTGGCGGCGCATGCGCAGCTCCAGGTAGCGATCGATGTCGGCGGCGCGCATATGGGGAGATGTCGCGGTGATGATCCGCTCGGCGTAGTCGCGGGTCTGCAACAGGCCGGGAATGATCTCCCCTTCGTACGTCCGTATCCAGGAGGCGTCGGTTTCCAGCTCGATCAGCATCTGCATAGCTTCGGACAGGATGTCGCCATAGTCCTGCCACCAGCCTGGCTCTTCGGCCTTGCGGCTCAGCGTGTCCAGCTGCACGGCCTCCTCGCCGGGGATGCCGAGCTCATCCACGATCCGGCTCAGGAGGGCCGGAGACACTCCAGCCTTGCCTGACTCGATCTTCGACCAGGTGGCTTGATGGACACCGATCCGGGCGGCCAGTTCGGTGCCGGACAGGCGGCTGTGCTGCCGATAGGCGCCCAAGCGGCGGCCCAGGCGGCGACTGCGC